>DAIMGD010000079.1:0-9866 GCA_036724165.1 Rhodanobacter sp. | reverse complement strand
AGCGGCGTGTCGGTGGCCAGCTACCAGAAACAGATCAGCGTGCAGGAAGTCAGCGCCGATGGCCTGCGTGCGATCGGCCCATGCACGGCGACGCTGGCCGCCGCAGAGCAGCTGGAGGCACATCGTCGTGCGGTGACCTTGCGCCTGGCGGTGCTGGACTCAGGGAGCAAAGCATGAGCGTGCTCGATCTCGCGCGGGCGGAAATCCGCGCCATGCAGCCGTATTCCTCCGCGCGCATGGAGGCCAGCGGCGGGAATGTTTTCCTCAATGCGAATGAATCGGCGTGGGCGCCGCCAGGCGACAACGGCCTGGGTTGCAACCGCTATCCCGAACCGCAACCGGCGGCGCTGGTCGATGCGCTGGCCGATCTTTACGGGGTGCGTCGCGAGCAGCTGCTGGTCGGTCGCGGCAGCGATGAGGCGATCGATCTGCTGGTGCGTGCGTTCTGTCGCGCCGGCGAGGATGCGATCCTGATCCAGCCACCGACGTTCGGCATGTACGCGGTGTGCGCGAAGATCCAGGCCGCGGGTGTGATCGAGGTATCGCTGGCCACCGATTTCACGCTGGATGTGGGCGCCGTGCTGGCCGCGCTGACGCCGGCAGTGAAACTGGCATTCATCTGCGCGCCGAACAATCCCACCGGCCAGTCGGTGCCGCGCGCCAGCATCGAGCAGCTGGCGCAGGCCCTGGCCGGGCGCGCGTTGCTGGTGGTCGACGAAGCCTATGTGGAGTTCGCCGAGTCGGGCAGTGTCGCCGACCTGATCGATCGCCACGACAACCTCGCGGTGCTGCGCACCTTGTCCAAGGCGTGGGCGCTGGCCGGCGCGCGCATCGGCAGTCTGCTGGCGAACGCCGAAGTGGTCGCCCTGCTGCGACGGATCATGCCGCCATACCCGCTGCCGCTGCCATGCGTGGCTGCCGCGTTGTCGGCGCTGTCCGCGCCGGGGCAGGCGAGTGCGCGCGAACACATCTCGATCGTGCGTGAGCAGCGCAGCAGGATGCGTGATGCGCTGGGTCGGCTGTCTGGCGTGCGCGAGGTGTTGCCGTCGCAGGCGAACTTCCTCGCCGTGCGTTTCGATGATGCCGCTGCCGCGTACCAGCGCCTGCTTGCCGCCGGCATCGTGGTGCGCGACGTGCGCCGCTATCCGAACCTCGGCGATGCGCTGCGCATCACCATCGGTACGCCCGATGAAAACAATCGTGTCTTGAACGAATTGAAAAGTCCGGCCATGGATGGCCGGGGTTTTGCCGACGGATCGGCATCAGGTGAGTACGCATGAGCCGCAAGATTCTCTTCGTCGATCGTGACGGCTGCCTGATCGAGGAGCCGGCCGACCAGCAGATCGACAGCTACGAGAAGCTGGCCCTGCTGCCCGGCGTGATCGCCGCGTTGCAGCGTTTTGTCGCGGCCGGCTACGAGCTGGTGATGGTGACGAACCAGGATGGCCTCGGCACCGACAGTTTTCCCGAGCCGCATTTCACCGGGCCGCACGCATTGCTGCTGCGCATCCTCGCCTCGCAGGGCATCCGCTTCGGCGAAGTGCTGATCGATCGCAGCTTCCCGCATGAAGGCAGGGACACCCGCAAGCCGGGCATCGGCCTGATGCGCGGTTACCTCGCCGACGACAGCTGGAGCCGGGCGGCGTCGGCGATGGTCGGCGATCGCGAGACGGACCTGCAGTTCGCCGCGAACATCGGCGTGCGCGGCTTGCGTGTCGGCCCGCTCGGCGTCGACTGGGGCGAACTGGCGCACCAGCTGCTGGATGCACCGCGCACCGCGACCGTGGTGCGCAACACCAAGGAAACCCGCATCACGGTCAGCGTGGATCTGGACAAGCTGGCCGAGCCGAAGGCGCACACCGGGCTGGGCTTCTTCGATCACATGCTGGAGCAGATCGGCAAGCACGGCGGTTTCGCGCTGGAGTTGAACTGCGACGGCGACACGCATATCGACGAGCACCACACCATCGAGGACTGCGCGCTGGCGCTGGGTCAGGCGTTGAAGCAGGCGCTCGGCGACAAGCGCGGCATCGTCCGCTATGGCTTCACGCTGCCGATGGACGAGGCGCAGGCGAGCGCCGTGCTGGATCTGTCCGGGCGGCCGTATTTTGTATTCGAGGGCAGTTTCCCGCGCGAGCGGGTGGGCGAGGTGCCGACCGAACTGGTGCCGCACTTCTTCCGTTCGCTGTGCGAAACGCTGGGTGCGAACCTGCATCTGACGGTGCAGGGCGAGAATGCGCACCACATGGTCGAAGCCTGTTTCAAGGTGGTCGCGCGCACGCTGCGTCAGGCGCTGCGTCGCGAGGGCAGCGAGCTGCCCAGCACCAAGGGCACACTGTAATGAGCGTGGTCCTCGTCGATGCCGGCGGCACCAATATCGGCTCGGTGCGCTATGCGCTGCAGCGGCTGGGCGTGGACGCCGCGCTGACCGCGGATGCCGCGGCGATTCGTGCCGCCGACAAGGTGATCCTGCCTGGCGTCGGCGCCGCCGGTCCCGGCATGGCGCGGTTGCGCGAGCTGGGACTGGTCGAACTGCTGCGTTCGCTGACTCAGCCGGTGCTCGGCGTGTGCCTGGGCATGCAGCTGCTGTGCGCCCATTCGGAAGAAGGCGATACCGAATGCCTCGGCCTGATACCAGCACCGGTATGGCGCTTCAAGCACGCTCCGGGATTGCGCGTGCCGCACATGGGCTGGAATCGATTGATGGCGCGACAACCGCATCCTCTGCTGGCCGGACTGGGCGAGGACGACCAGGCTTACTTCGTGCACAGCTACGCGGTGCCGGTCGGTGACTACAGCCTCGCCACCACCGATTACGGCGGCGCATTCTCCGCGGTGATCGCGCGCGACAACTTTCACGGCATGCAATTCCATCCGGAGCGTTCCGCCGCGGTCGGCGCGAAGCTCCTGCGGAATTTTCTCGCGCTATGACGGCACCTCGATGACGATCCTTGACGTGATTCCCGCGATCGACCTGCGTGGCGGCAAGATAGTGCGCCTGAAGCAGGGCGATTACGCGCAGCAGACCACCTATGCGGCCGACCCGCGCGAACTGGCACAACGCTACGCCGCTGCCGGCGCGCGCTGGCTGCACCTGGTCGATCTGGATGGCGCGCGTTCGGGCAACCTCGACAACCTGGCGGTGATCCAGTCCATCGCGGCTAATGGCATGCAAATCCAGGCCGGCGGTGGCGTGCGCGAACAGGTCGACCTGACGCGCCTGTTCGATGCCGGTGTAAGCCGCGTGGTGCTGGGCAGCGTGGCGATCCGCGATCCCGAGCTGGTCGCCGGATGGCTGGAAAAATACGGTGCCGAGCGGTTGACCATCGCGCTCGATACGCGCCGCATCGATGGCCGCTGGACGCTGCCCAGTGCGGGCTGGACCGAGGTCGAGACGCGCACGCTGGACGAACTTGCGCCATGGTATGCCGCGCGTGGTGCACGCCACCTGCTGTGCACCGACATCGAGCGCGACGGCATGCTGGCCGGGTTCAATCTCGCGCTGTACCGCCACCTCGCCGACAGTGCGCCGCAACTGGCCGTGCAGGCATCCGGTGGTGTGCGTTCGCTGGACGATATCCGCGCCGCACGCGAGGCTGGGGCGCACGGCGTGATTCTTGGTCGCGCGTTGCTGGAAGGTCGCTTCACCGTCGAGGAAGCGCTGGCATGTTGAGTCGCCGCATCATTCCCTGTCTGGACGTCCGCGACGGCAAGGTGGTCAAGGGCGTGCGTTTCCGCGATCACGTGGTGATGGGTGAAATCGTCGATCTCGCACTGCGCTATCGCGGTGAAGGCGCCGACGAACTGGTGTTCTACGACATCACCGCCAGTCCGGAAGGGCGCAGCGTGGATCGCGGCTGGGTCGAGCGGGTGGCGCGGGTGATCGACATTCCGTTCTGCGTCGCCGGCGGGATCCGCTCGGTGGATGAGGCGCGCGCGGTGCTGCATGCCGGCGCGGACAAGATTTCGGTCAACTCGCCGGCGCTGGAGCGGCCTGAGCTGATCGACGAACTGGCGGCCGCATTCGGCGTGCAATGCGTGGTGGTCGGCATCGATTCACTGCGTGATGCGGACGGTGCATGGCGCGTGCGCCAGTACAGCGGCGATCCGAGCAAGACGCAGGCGCTGTCGCGCAAGACGCTGGACTGGATGATCGAGGCGCAACAGCGCGGTGCCGGCGAGATCGTGCTCAACTGCATGGGCAGCGATGGCGTGCGCAGCGGCTACGATCTGGAACAACTGTCGGCGGCACGCGCGGTGTGCCGGGTGCCGCTGATCGCCTCCGGCGGTGCCGGTGCGTGGGAGCATTTCCGCGATGCATTCATCGAGGCCGACGTGGACGGCGCGCTGGCGGCCAGTGTGTTCCACTCGGGCGCGATCGCCATCCCTGAACTCAAGCACTATCTGCACGGGCAGGGCGTGCCCGTGCGCCTGTGAGCATCCAAGGACAAGCAGCGATGAGAGATTCCGCTACCGACTTCAGCCACCTCGACTGGGCCAAGGGCGACGGTCTGCTGCCCGTGATCGTGCAGCACTGGCTGAGCGGCGAAGTGCTGATGCTCGGCTACATGAATGCTGAAGCACTGGCGCAGACGCAGACCATCGGCAAGGTCACGTTCTACAGCCGCAGCAAGCAGCGCCTGTGGACCAAGGGCGAAAGCTCCGGCCACGTGCTGGCATTGAAATCGATCCGCATCGACTGCGATGCTGACACCTTGCTGGTGCAGGCCGAACCGCAGGGACCGACCTGTCACAAGGGCACGTCCAGCTGCTTCGGAGAGCGTGCCGAGGTGCGCCCACCGCTGGGCTTCCTCGCCGAACTCGATGCGCTGGTCGCGCAGCGTCATGCCGAACGTCCCGAGGGCAGTTACACCACGAAACTTTTTGATGGCGGCATCCGCCGGATGGCACAGAAAGTCGGCGAAGAAGGTGTCGAGACCGCGCTCGCCGCTGTGGCGCAGGACGCCGCCGAACTGCTCGGCGAAGCGGCCGACCTGATCTTCCATCTCACCGTGGTGTTGCGCGCGCGTGGGCTGTCGCTGGTTGATGTCGCGGTGTTGCTGGCCGAGCGGCACGCTGGGCGCAGTGGAGATTGATCATATTCGACCTGGCCACCGCGTAAGTTGCCCTGACGGATTACTGCGCCGCTGTGGTGCCGGCCGGCACTGGCGCTGCCGGCTTGAACGCCACCACCGGCCCCAGTGTGAAGCCCTTGCGCCACAGTGCGAGCTGATCCGCGATGCCGCTGCCGATATCGATCTGCGGTTCCGAGGCAGTGAGCTTGCCCTGCGTTTCCCATTGGCTGATCTCGCCGCTGGCCTGCTTGAACGCGGCGATGAAATCCGGTGTGCGATTTAGTGCATCGACCAGCCATGCCTTGCCGAAATAGGTGATGTCCGAATCGCTGCCACAGCCGAACGAGCTGCGGTCGGCGCGCGCGGCGGTGAGTACCAGGGTGCCGGGTCCGCGCAGCAGTGGCACGAAGCCGCCGGAGTAGCAGGAGTTGATCACCAGCACTTTCCATTTGAACGGGCGCTTGGCCAGGATGCCGGCCAGGTCAGGCGCACCGATCTGGTCGAGTGGCAGCGGGTCCATGTCGACCAGCAGGTTGTGATCCTCGCTGCCGTGGCTGGTGACGTAGAGCATCAAGATGTCCTGCTCCGGCTGCATCACCCTGGCCAGGCCATCAAGGGCAGCTTCCAGATTGCTCCAGCTGGCCAGCGGACGGGTAGCCAGGGTGGCCGGATTGTTTTCCAGCACTAGGGTATGCGCAGTGGCACCGAAGCGGTCGGCAAACAAGGGGACGGCATATTCGGCCTCGTTGCGGAACACGTCCTCGCCGCCGTCACCGGCAAATGTCAGCAGATACAGATTCGGTTTGCCGGGCACACGCGGGGTAAGTCTGGCCAGCGCCTCGCGAACCATCCGTGGTTGCGCGTAGAGCACCTGCTCTGGCGAGGGGGCTGTGTTGGGCCAGTCATTTTCGTTGCCGGCATCGGCATCGGTGGATGCCGTGCCAGCGGGTGCGCTGGCGTCGGATGCCACCGAGCCGGTTGCTGCGGGAGCGGTTCGATGGCCCGCAAGTTGTGATGGCGTCGGACGACCAGACAACCACAGCATCAGCAGCATACCGGCGGCGAAGGCGAGCAGAGTGGTCAGGACACTACGCATGGCAAGGCTCGTGCAGCGGGCTCAGGGTTTGATCGTGTCGAAATCTTGATATACCGGATGGCGCGGCGTGGCCGGCAGTTCCGACGGTTCCCGCAGCAGCCAGCCGGTGTGGAAGCCGGCAGCCTGCGCTGCATCGAGCTCCTCCACGATATCGGACAGGAACAGGATGTGCTGTGGCTGCTCGCCGATCGCCTCGGCGATGCGCCGGTAGGATTCGGCCTGGCGTTTCGGGCCGGTCTCGGTATCGAAGTAACCGGCAAACAGCGGGGTCAGGTCACCGGCTTCGCTGTAGCGGAAAAACAGTTGCTGCGCGGGCACCGAGCCGGAGGAATACACATACAGGCGCAGCCCGTCGGCGCGCCAGTCGCGCAGCCGCGCGGCGACTTCGGGATACACGTGGGCACGATAATCGCCGGCCGCATAGCCGTCTTGCCAGATCATGCCCTGCAGCGCCTTCAATGCCGTGGACTTGCGATCCTCGTCGATCCACTGCAACAGCAGTTCGATGATGTCCTGACGACTGGCTTCGACCAGCCCGGCTTCCCTGGCGGCCTCATGCAGCCAGTGCTGCACCTCGGGCTTGTCGCCATGGGTTTCGACGAACGCCGGCAGTCGTTTGCGCGCATACGGAAACAGCACCTCGCGAACGAAGCTGATCGAGCTGGTGGTGCCCTCGATATCGGTGACGATGGCGCGGATTTCGATCATGGCGGCGGTGGCAGGAAAGGGAAGCCCAGCATAAACGAACAGCGCACCGCGCTGCGTCAATGGGCTGCAACGCTCGTCGGGTTTACGAGACCTTGTGCGGCAACATCCGCGGAAAACGCTGGGCGATGTCCTCGCCGGTGAATTGCGCCACCCAGCCGTCCTTGTTGGTGAACAGCCGGATCGCCACGAAGTAGGGCGATTCGCTCATGTCGAACCAGTGGCGGGTGCCATCCGGCACGCCAATCAGGTCGCCCTGTTCGCACAGGATGTCGTAGATCCGGTCGGCGATATGCAGGGTGAACTGACCGGAGCCGGCGACGAAGAAGCGCACTTCGTCCTCGCTGTGGGTGTGCTCGCTGAGGAATTTCTGCCGCAGCGTGGCGCGATCGGGATGGTCGGGCGTGAGGCTGATCACGTCGACGGCCTGATAGCCTTTTTCTTCCCTCAACCGAGCGATGTCGCTGCGGTAGGCGGCGATCACCTCATCCTGGCCGGCGCCCGGTGCAATCGGCTGGCTGGCTTCCCACTGCTCGAAGCGGACGCCGACCTTGCCCAATTCACGGGCAATCGCGGTGTGATCGTCATGCACGGCCAGCGGGGTCTCTGATTGCGTCTCGTCGAAAATGCGCAGGCGGCTCATGACAATCTCCTCAGATCCAGTTCGCAGCCGAGCAGGAATTCCAGCGCTTCCAGATGGCGATGGGTCTCGGCCATATCGCGGCCCCAGGTATAAATGCCATGGCCGTCGATCAGGTACGCATGCAGCGGCTTGCCGGCATCCAGCCAGGCATCGACATGGGCGACCAGTTCGGGCATGTGCTGGGTATTCGGGAATACCGGAATCTCCAGCACGCTTTCATGCGTGTGGTAGCCGGTAATCGCCTTCTGCAACTCCCATCCCTGCATGCGGATCACGCCGTCGCTGGCGAACAGCCGGGAAGCCACGCTCTGCGTACGCGAGTGGGTATGCAGTACCGCGCGCATCTCCGGCCAGCGCCGGTAGACCTGCGTATGCAGCGCGGTTTCGGCGCTCGGCCGGGCATCGGTGCCGACGGCGTTGCCGTGCATGTCGATCAGCATGATGTCGTTGCGATCCAGCCGCCCCTTGTGCCGGCCGGAGATGGTGATTGCCGCGTGGTCCGCATCGATCCGCATCGAGAAATTGCTGCTGGTGGCGGGCGTCCAGCCGAGCGCAGCCAGCTCACGTGCAGTGTCTGCAATGACGTCAGCGCTTGCCGCAAAGGCGCTGGCAGGAATCGTGGCGGGCAGGATTTGGCTCATGGTGTTTGGACGTCCAAATGAGCGACAACTATATCATGGGCCACATGTGCAGTCGGCAGAAATGAGAGCCATTCTCGCAAGTCAGGAAAAATTGCGGCGGCGGGCGTAATATCGCCAGGAATCCGGCGCAGGGTGTGCTGGACTGATGACTGACGGAGGCTTGCCCATGTCGAACGAAAAGAATACCGAATCGCGTCGCCGATTCCTCAAGGTTGCTGCGGGCACTACGGTGGCTGCCGTGGTCATGGGAGGGCTGCCACGTTTTGCGCGTGCAGCTGACTTGCCGCCGGTGACCGATGCTGATCCAACGGCCAAGGCTCTGGGCTATGTGGAAGACGCCAGCACGACGACTGATGCAAAGCACAAGGCTGGCGATGATTGCAGCAACTGCCAGTTCTATTCCGGTGGCGCCAGTCGCGGACCGTGCCAGTTGTTCCCTGGCAAATCGGTGAATGCAAAAGGCTGGTGCGTTTCACACACGCCGAAGAAGGCTTGATCGCCCTTCGTCAGCCTGTGCGTTAGTCCACTTGTCGAAAGCCGGCGCATAGCCGGCTTTTTCGCATGACGTGCACTCGCCGAGCGCCCGAGCGAGTGCGGCGGTTCTGTATGACGAAGAGTCCGTGGCGAGTGTGCGGCGCGGCGAGCCACCAAAAGTGCTGCCCGACGCGTCAGGCTGAGGAGCTGACCTACCTGACGCGCCGAGCGGCGATCCGGGGCCCACTGCCAAGTGATCAACCCGCGGACTGAGGATGATACTCCCGCCGTACGAGAATGGGCGATCAGCCGCCAGATTTCTATCGCAAAATTCTCGTTAAACTGTTTTAAAACAATAAGTTGAACGATAATTTTGGGGTATTTTCTTTAATTCGCCGGCTTAATGGAGTTTGCGACGTCTCACGAATATCCCGGATATTAAGGGATATTCGAAGTCATTCGACGCAGTTGACGATTTTTCAATCAGACTGGACCCGTGGCGGATTCCGCAGGTGACTGTGCCGGCGGCCATAGCCGAAATAGATCGCCATGCCGATCACCGTCCAGATGCCGAGCATCAGCCACTGGTACCAGTTTTCCCAATACAGCAAACCGAGGCAGCTGAGCACGCCGAGTACGCAGGTGACCGGCGCCCATGGCACGCGGAACGTGCGTGGCAGGTCCGGCTGCGTGTGACGCAGGATCAGCACACCGGCGCAGACGGCGACGAAGGCGATCAGCGTGCCCATCGAGACCAGATCGCCGAGCACGTCGAGCGGGAACACCGCCGCGAGCGCCGCGATGCCAATCCCGGTGATCACGGTATTGATGTGCGGTGTGCGATAGCGCGGATGAATCCTGGCGAACACCTTGGGCAACATGCCGTCGCGGCTCATGATCATGAAGATGCGCGGTTGCGCGATGATCATGACCAGGATCACCGACGACAATCCGATCAGCGCGCCGACTTCGACCAGCCAGCGCAACCAGCTGAGCTCCGGATGCGCCCTGACCGCCGTCACGACCGGTTCGGCCGTGCCGAGCTGATCGAAGGGCAGCAGTCCGGTAATCACCGCGGCGATGCCGATGTATAAAACCGTGCAGATGGCCAGCGAGGTCAGCGTGGCGATCGGCAGGTCGCGTTGCGGGTTCTTGGCCTCCTGCGCGGCGGTCGAGGTGGCCTCGAAGCCGATATAGTCGAAGAACACCAGCGTCGCCGCGCGCATGATGCC
>DAIMGD010000078.1:0-9868 GCA_036724165.1 Rhodanobacter sp. | reverse complement strand
ACCACCAGCAGCGCGCCTTCACAGGCGGCCAGCGACCGGCTGACCTCGTAGGAGAAATCGACGTGGCCCGGCGTGTCGATGAAATTCAGCTGGTAGGTCTTGCCGTCGCGTGCGGTGTACGGCAGCGACACCGACTGCGCCTTGATGGTGATGCCGCGCTCGCGCTCGATCGGATTGGTATCCAGCACCTGCGCTTCCATCTCGCGCTCGGCCAGGCCGCCACAGAGCTGGATGATGCGATCGGCCAGGGTGGATTTGCCGTGATCGATATGGGCGATGATGGAGAAGTTGCGGATCAATTCCATGGAGCGCTGGCGGCCTGTCGAACTGGTTTCTGCCATCACGCACCATGCATGACGGCGCATCCCCGCTGGGCGATGCTAACCCGGCATTATCGCATGGAACCTGCCGTCGACACTCTGCACTATCGCGAATCACGGATCCCGGCTTGGCGGGGCTCCCAAACAGTGAGCCCCGCCCGAGGATGCCGTAACCGAAGGGACACCGATCACTCGCCCTTGGGCACCGTGAGCGCAATGAAACTGCTCTGACTGCCGCGGCGCACCAGCAACAGCACGGTGGTACCGGGCTTGACGTCCTTGGTCACCTCACGGAATGCGCTCACGCTGCCGACTTTCTGCTGGTTGACCATCAGGATCACATCACCCTCCTGCAATCCGGCCTGTGTGGCAGGGGCACCGGTAATCGCACTGATGGCCACACCCTGGTTCGGTTTCAGTCCCAGCTGCTGGCGCGCATCACCATCCAGTGCCTGCACGGTCAGGCCCAGCGCGCGGGACCCGCTGTGCGCTGCGGGCGACGTGCCCTGGTTGTTGTCGGTCGCCTGCTGATCGCGCGGCATTTCACTGACCGTTACCTCGATGATCTGCTTCCTGCCATCCCGCAGGATCTGCACTGGCACCTTCGTACCCGGCTTGGTCATGCCGACCAGCGGTGGCAGGTCGGACGCCTGCTGCAGGGTCTGACCGTCATAGGCAAGAATGATGTCGCCGGTCTGAATACCTGCTTTTTCCGCTGCGCCGCCAGCGGTTACCGAGACCACCGCAGCCCCGGCTCCACTGTCGAGCTTGAAGGCCTTGACCATATCTTCGCTGACCTGCTGCAGCTCGATCCCCAGCATGCCGCGCGACACATATCCCTTGGTCTTGATCTGCTGAACTGCATTCATCGCCACGTCGATCGGGATCGAGAACGCCACGCCCTGATAGCCACCCGTGCTGGAATAGATCTGCGAATTGATGCCGACCACCTGTCCCTGCAGGTTGAACAGCGGCCCGCCGGAATTGCCGCGATTGATCGGCACGTCGGTCTGGATAAACGAGGTATACGGCTGGTCGCTGCTGCCCAGATTGCGTCCAATGGCGCTGACAATGCCCTGGGTCACGGTGTAGTCGAAGCCGAACGGCGATCCGATCGCCAGCACCCACTGACCCGGCTTGAGACTGCGCGAATCGCCAATGCTCACAGCCGGCAAACTATTGTCGTCGTTTACCTTGAGCAGTGCGATGTCATATTTTGGATCGGTGCCCACGACCCTGGCGGTGAATGTGCGCCGATCCTGCAGCCGCACGGTGACCGCATCGGCCCCGTCGACCACATGGTTGTTTGTCAGAATGTAGCCGTCGCGGGAGATGATGAAGCCCGAACCCAGCGAGGTATGTTTCTGATCTTCCGGCGACGGCATCATCGGCATGCCGAAGAATCGTCGGAACAGCTCGGCTTGCGGATCATCCGGCATGCCTTGCTCCGGTTCCGCTTGTTTGTGCTGCCGGCTCTTGCCGGTGTATTTGGCTTCGACATGCACCACTGCGGGCGCATTTTTCTGCACGATGCCCGTGAAATCCGGTAGCGCCAGCGCAGGCGGTGCGGCCTGCGCCTGCGCTGCACCCACTGCAACAAGACTCACCAACGCGCAGCTCGCAAAGATGCGCCAGATGGAACGATTCATGACTCCTCCTCAAGGTTGACTTCAAGCCGGAAGACTTCGATCTCTAAAACCATGGTTTCAGGTTTAAGAACCTGGGATTACAAGGCACAACCCGCCAGGCAGCCCGCATGACGGGCCGATAGCCGAATGAACAACTGGGCCGATAATCCGCGGAGTTCACACGCGAGGCTTGCCTTAATGCGCGGTGGTGGTGGCCTGACGCAAGCTGTCCGGAGTCGATTGCTCCGGATCGAGCAGCAGCAGATAGCTGCCGTCGTTGTTGTTCAGCGTCCGGTAGCGATGCAACGGTGAAAAGCCTGACAGGCCTCGCGCGTAACCGGGCTGATTCTGACCCAGCGGCGCGCCCAGCGTGGCCGAGGCCTGCTGACTGAGCAATCCGGCGGAATTGCCACTCAACCACGGCGGTACCGCGGCGGGAGATACGGCTGCTGGCTGGGCTGCTGGCACGACATTGCTGGCGACCGCGTTTGAGCGATGGGCGGTCAACGCCACACCATGCTCGCTGTCACCTGCAGGCTGGCCGATCATCAGTGCGGCCGCAGCTACACTGGCAGCAATCGCACCACCTGCCGACCATCGCAACCAATGACTGCGCCTGGACGCGGCTACCGGCACCGATTCCTTCTCGATCGCCAGCATCACGCGCGCAGAAAATCCTGTTGACGCCATCGGCGACAATTGCCGGCGCAAGCCATCACGGGCAAGGTGGTAATCCCCCCAGGCCTGCTGCAGTGAAATGTCGTGATCTAGTCGGCGCAACAAAAACCGCAGTTCCTGTTTCGACAGCTCGCCATCGATGCCGGCTGAAAGATTTTCCCGGACGTCTTGATTCATGTCTGCCTGATTCATGCCTAATCCTCGCGTTCCGACAACAACGGCCGCAGTTTTTCGTCGATCGCCTCGCGTGCCCGGAAAATGCGCGAACGCACCGTACCTATCGGGCAGCCCATCGCCACGGCGATTTCATCGTAACTGAGACCATCCACCTCGCGCAGCGTGATGGCAGTCCGCAATTCCTCGGGCAACGCTTGGACAGTGGAAAACACGGATTGTTCAATTTCCTGGCGCATCATCTCGCGCTCGGGCGTGGCGCTGTCGTGCATGCGCTCGGCACCAGCCATGAACACGGCATCCTCCGCGTCGATGTCGTCGGTCGGCGGACGCCGCCCCATCGCCACCAGATGGTTCTTGGCGGTGTTCACCGCGATCTTGTAAAGCCAGGTATAGAACGCGCTGTCGCCACGAAACGAACCAATGGCCCGCCACGCGCGAATGAATGATTCCTGCGCAATGTCCTCGCATTCGGCATAGCTTCTCACATAGCGTGAAACCAGCCCGATCACCTTGTGCTGGTATTTTCGTACCAGCAGATCGAAGGCTCGCTTGTCCCCGCTCTGGACGCGCTCAACCAGCGCACGGTCCAGTTCGTTTTCGCCCGTCCGGGCTGTATCCGTCATCAATGCCGTCATCCGCTGCGGGAACTTGTTTGAACTGAACGCGCCGCTCAGACCGCAATCTTGCGCGCAAGTTCAGCAAGAGTGGGTATGCCACTCCAACCATAACGCACTGCCTGTTGGCTGGTTGTCATGTACAAGCCAGGCTGCTCCAGGTTGAATGCAAGTTATGGGGACGTACAGGGCCGGCTCAAGCCAGTTCGACCTCAGGCATTTCGAGCAGGCGCTGCCGCTCGGCAAGCAATTTGTCGAAACTGATCGGCTGCAGTGGCCGGCAGAACAGATAGCCCTGCAATTCGTCGCAATGATGCGCGCGCAGAAACTCCATGTGTTGTTCGATCTCCACGCCTTCGGCCACCACGGCGCGCTTCAGTCGATGCGCCATGTCGATGGTGGCGCGCACGATCGCCTCGTCATCGGGATCCACACCGATATTGCGTACGAAACTCTGGTCGATCTTGATCCGGTCCGCCGGCAGCCGGCGCAGGTAGTCCAGCGATGCCGCGCCGGTTCCAAAATCATCGATGGCGATATGGCAACCGAGCCGGTGCAGCGCATGCAGGTTTTCCACCAGGTTCGGTGCCTGCTTGATGCTGATGCTTTCGGTGATCTCCAGTTCCAGCAGGGTCGGATCCAGACCGGTATCGCGCAGCGCGCGAACCACGGTATCCAGCAACTGCGGCTCCATCAACTGGATGGCTGACAGGTTCACCCCCAGCCGCAGGCGCAATCGGTAACGCTGTTCCCATTCCTGTGCCTGCTGGCAGGCCGTGCGCATGACCCATTCGCCGATCGAGACGATCAGGCCAGTCTCCTCGGCCAGTGGAATGAATACCGCCGGACTGATCAGGCCCAGTTCCGGATGCTCCCAGCGCACCAGCGCTTCCATGCCGACGATGTCCTCGCTGGCCGTGTTGACCTGGGGCTGGTAAACCACCCGCAGCTCGCCATTGCCTTCGGCGTGGCGCAAACGGGTTTTCAACGCCGTGCCATGTTCCTGGGCGTATTCCGGACTCACTTCATAGATCTGGAAATTATTGCGACCCAGATGCTTGGCTGCATACATCGCCTCGTCGGCGTGCTTGAGCAGGGTCTGCGCATCTCCCGCATCGTCGGGGAAGAAGCTCAGCCCCATCGATGCGGTGACCTGCAGTTCGGTGCCGTCATCGAGATACAGCGGCGCCTCCATCACCTGCACGATCTTTTCGGCAACCCGCGAAACATCGTCGTTCTTCACGATATGCCGCAACACCACGGTAAATTCGTCGCCGGCATAGCGAGCCACCGTGTCGGAGGCACGAATGCTGCCGCACAGGCGCTGGGTGACTGTCCGCAACACCTGATCGCCGGCGGCATGCCCGTAGGTATCGTTGATCGCCTTGAAGCGGTCGAGGTCGACAAACAACACCGCGAAGCACTCACCGTTGCGGGTCGCTTCACGGATGATCGTGTCGAGCCGGTCATTGAACAGCAGCCGGTTAGGCAAGCCGGTCAGTGCATCCACCAGTCCTTCGGCGCGGCCCTGCTCGCGCGTCCGGCTCAATTCCAGCACTTGCGCGAAACGCGCCGCCGCACAGCGCAATACCGGCTCGATGATGTCCATCTCGCCAAAGCCCTTGCGGCTTCCGGCCAACATGGCACCGAGCACCGTGTGGCGTTCGTCGTACAAGGGCAAACCGGCAAAGCCGGCCAGATCCAGTTGTTGCAGCAAGGCATCGACCGGTGCGAGCCGCCGCGCATCGGCCCGGTGCAGAATCGACTTGCCGCCCAGCACCAGTTGCAACGAACTCTGCGTGGACACCGGCGGCCAGACTGGGTCTTCGCCATTCCATAATTGCAGCAACTGAACCGGCGCATCTGCTCCGTCCTGACGAGCGGCCCATACCGCCAGGTAGTCCAGGCCCAGCTCGTCGTACAACAGCCGGCCCGCTGCGAGCTGCGCATCGACGCCGCTCGTCGAGGCGAAAATGCGCGACAGCAATGACAGGGCAGCCTCGGCCCGCAGGTCAGCACGGTCACTGCGAAACATCAATGCCAGTGCATCACGCCCGTCATGACGTATGCGCCGTACGCTGGCCTGGCCGGTATCGGCACCCAGCGACGATTTTCGCTGGCATGGGTACCAGATGCGATTGGCATCGGCCAGTACCTGTTCGATCGTGACGCCCTCGAAGCGCAGCACCTCGGCCAGGGCCAGCCCCTGCCATTGGCTGGCATGCAGATGGCTATGCCTGACGACAGTCGGACTGACCTCTAGCAGGCGGTTCGTCTGCGTATCGGCAATCAGCCATTCGCTGTCACCCTCCTCGAACACATAGCGGTAGTCCTCACCTGCAACGGCGCTGACCGACTCCGTCATGACTTTCTGGTGTATGGATGCATCAACAGCTGACCGCCGCCAGCGAGCCACCAGTTCACTGCGAATCTGTCCCGCGTACAGCCAGTCCACGATACCGGCGGGTAAGTCGGCAGGATCAAAGGACGCATCTTCGGCCAATACGGCGATCAACGGCGTGTCGACTCCGCCCGGCAGACGGCGCAGCTGTTCGAAACAGCTTTTCGCCTGCAATTCGTCACCGGCCAAGACCGCCACCATCAGCTGCAATGGCGACCGCCCCTCCAGCAGGATCGCCGCATGCTGCACATCGCGGGCACTGTATATGTGCTCATAGCCGGCCTGATCCAGTGCATCGAACAGGCTGCGCCGCAACTCGCGCTGTGCTGCCACCACAAGGATGCCGGAATTCATCTGTATGCCTGCCTCAAATCAGCCAGCGACCGTCGCGCAGGCGCGGTCGCCGCGGCTGGCTGTTTCGGCCATTCAGGTGCACGGCAAGCGCGCCGAGATGCTCGGACAGCGCTGCCGGGGCATCAATCAGCACCACTCGCCGCAGATGCTCCTTGGGTGCGCGGGCGAGCTGGCGCAACAAGGTGGCATCCATGGCCGATAGCGGCAGCTCGATGCCCACCAGAAAATAGACGCCGAAGTGCATGCTTTGCTGCATGTAGCGCAGGGCATTCCCGAGTCGCTGGCAATCCGGCACCCGCACATGCGCGTCGCGCAGGCTGCCAAGGCCCGTATCAGGCTGCCACAGGTAAACCGCCTGCCCGGTATGCCGGGCAATCAGCCGGAACTGATCGATCAGCGCATGGGTATCCTTGCTGTCCAGCACGACCAGGCCACTGGTTGCAGCCAGAATGAGCTCAAAAATCTCGGTGCCGGCTTGTACTGGGGCGGAGGCCATTGCTGAAGTCATTCGCTTATCCGTCCTGTCATGCCGGCGGCATTGTGCGCCGAAGCCAGTTTCGAAGAGATCGACTGCATCCCACTGGGCAATGCCCGATGCTTGCGTGACCCATTGAAGCACGATGCATCGACAGTTTGTCCAGTAAAGCGAATCGCCGGGTCGGTTAGCCCGCATGCGCCCGCGCCCTGGAGGCCTCTGACAGGCTATCGATTTCACACCGGCTTCACCGGACGGTCAAGCACAGCTTCCGCATCTCGCATTCAAGGCGATGGAACGGTATGGTTCAAGCCTCCTCCACCACGCCCGTATCCCCATGTTCGAAGGACTCCGCTTCAATCACTGGAAGACCACTGAAGGCGACGATGGCGTTGTCACCCTGGTCCTTGATCGCGCCAATAGCAGCGTCAATGCCATTTCCCGCGCGGTACTGGATGAGCTCGAGCAGATAGTCGAGCGCCTGGCTATCGAGAAACCGGCTGGCGTCATCATCCATTCCGCCAAGACTTCGGGCTTTGCGGTGGGTGCCGACATCAAGGCCTTCGTCGAGTACGCCAGGCATGACACCGTGCTGGAAAACATCGAACACGGCCAGCGCGTCTATGAATCGCTGGCACGGCTGTCTTGTCCCACGGTAGCCGCAGTCCACGGTGCCTGCATGGGAGGCGGTACCGAATTGATCCTGGCCTGTCACCAACGCATCGCCGCCGATGACGACAAGACCCGGATCGGCCTGCCCGAGGTGATGCTTGGCATTCACCCCGGCTGGGGCGGCACGGCACGCCTGCCACGCCTGATAGGCGCGACCGAGGCGTTGCCACTGATGCTCACCGGCAAGTCATTGTCGGCCAGGCGAGCGCTGGCACTGGGCGTGGTCGACCGTCTGGCCCGTCCAGAGGAACTGCTCGCCGAAGCACGCCTTCTGCTGCGCCGCCCGCAGTCGCAACCGTGGGCACGTCGCGCCAAGGCCTGGGCCAGCAATACCTGGCTGGCCCGGCAGATCCTTGCTCCCATGGTGCTCAAGCAGACGACCGCGAAGGTCCGCAAGGAACACTATCCGGCCCCGTTTGCCATGATCGACGTATGGAAACGTGGCGGCGGCAGCATCCAGCAGCGGCTGAAGCTGGAGGCGCGCTCGGTGGCGAAGCTGGCAAAGACGCCTACCGCGCAGAACCTGATTCGCATCTTCTTCCTGCAGGAGCGGCTCAAGGGGCAAGGCGCGGGTACCGATCCGGGCATCAAGCGTGTGCATGTCGTGGGTGCCGGCGTGATGGGCGGCGACATTGCCGCCTGGGCAGCCTTCAAGGGTTTCGAGGTGACCTTGCAGGACCGCGAGATGAAGTTCATCCAGCCTGCGCTGGATCGCGCTCGCCAGCTCTACGAGAAGAAGCTGAAGACGCCGGAAAAGGTGGCGGAAACCGTACGCCGCCTGCGTGCCGATGTCGAAGGCAGCGGAGTGGCTGGTGCCGACCTGGCGATTGAGGCGATCTACGAAAATGCCGAGGCCAAGCGCGAGTTGTACGGCCGGATCGAGCCACAGTTCCAGGCTGATGAAATCCTCGCCAGCAATACCTCCAGCATTCCGCTGGATCAGTTGCGCGAAGGCCTGAAGTCGCCTCAGCGCTTTCTGGGCCTGCACTTCTTCAATCCTGTCGCGCAGATGCCGCTGGTCGAGGTTGTCCGCCATGACCAACTCGATCCGGTTGTCGAAAAACGCGCGCTGGCGTTCTGCAAGGCGATCGGCAAGCTGCCGGTGGCCGTCAAGGGCACGCCCGGCTTTCTGGTCAATCGCATCCTGATGCCGTACCTGCTCGAAGCCATGCGCCTGTACAGCGAAGGCGTACCCGGCCCGGTACTGGATCGCGAAGCCAAGAAATTCGGCATGCCGATGGGGCCGATCGAACTGGCCGACACGGTAGGCCTGGATGTCTGCGCCTCGGTCGGCAGGGAACTGGCGCCGTTCCTTGGACTGGAAGTACCCCTGGGGCTGGACGAGAAGCTCGAGGCCGGCAAGCGCGGCAAGAAGGATGGTCAGGGCCTGTATGTATGGCAGGACGGCAAGCCGCAGAAACCCGAGGTCGACCAGGACTATGTGATGCCGCCGGATCTGCAGGAGCGCATGATCCTGCCGATGGTGAACGAGGCGATCGCCTGCCTCGCCGACGGCGTGGTCGACGATGCCGACCTGCTCGATGCCGGCGTGATCTTCGGCACCGGCTTCGCACCGTTCCGTGGCGGCCCGATCCAGTACGCGCGCAGTGAAGGCGTCGAGAAACTGAAGCAGAAGCTGGAGCAGCTGGCCTTGCGTTATGGCGATCGCTTCAAGCCGAAAAATGGCTGGGATCATCCAGCCCTGGCGCTGAGTGGCTTCGAGTTGCCTGCCACGCCCGCGAGCTGATCGACGCATCGCCGCTCAAACGGAAACGCCCGGCGACCGCCGGGCGTTTTTTTATCAGTGAGGCTTCAAGCATCTGTCGTGCTGATCACCACATCAGATCGTCAGGCACGCCATCGTCACCAACGCCGCTGGCCGCAGGATCGACCAGCAGCGCAAGCTGATGCGGATCGATATCGCGCACCTGTTCGGCAACCTCACGATGGACCAGCAGATAGCGCCCGCCCCATTGCACCACGCCAAGCTCTCCGGCATTCAATGCCAGCAGCTGGGCAGCATCGACATGTACCCGGCGAATCTTGCCGCCATATTCGAAGTTACGCGGCTGATCGGCTTCCGCCTTGTTGAGTGCATTGCCGTCAAGCAACTGCTGGATCTTCAACTTGCGCTCTCGCCGCAGCCGAGCCTGCTCAGCCACTTCCTGCTCGATCCGCCGACGCTCACCGGCTTCGGTTTGCGCGCGCATTGAGTAAGCCTTGGCCAGATCAATCTCGCCCTGATCCCTGCGCGCCGGTCTCGCCGCGCTCGGCTGTCCATGCGGTCTGGCGTTCTTGTGCGCAGGCTTGCCACTTTGTGGCACCACGCGCTTTTCTTCGCGTACGCGTACGCGGTCCTGTTGAACCTGTTTGACGATACCGCTCTTGAGCAGCTGATCGCGCAGGGAGTCGGCCATGATGATGATCCGTGGTCGGTAGTTGAAATCAGTAATGCGGCGGCGGTGGTTCACCATGCGGATCATCCGTCGGTGCGATGCGCATCGACGAGAGTTCACCACGCAACTCGCGCAATGAACGCTCCAGCGCCG
>DAIMGD010000077.1:0-9979 GCA_036724165.1 Rhodanobacter sp. | reverse complement strand
CTTGCCGCTGGCGTTCTACCTGTTGCTGGGCAATGTGCAGAAGCTCGGCGAGGCGCTGGGCCAGAGCCAGGCGATCAGCGTGTTCATGCAGCCGGGCCAGAATGCGCAACAGGCACAGATGCTGGCCAGGCATCTGGGCGACCGGCGCGAGGTGGCCTCGGTGAGCGTGAAGACCCCGCAGCAGGGCATGGATGAGCTGGCGAAGATGCAGGGTTTCTCCGGCGCCCTGAAGACGCTGGACAGCAACCCGCTGCCGTACGTGCTGCAACTGCAGCCGCGTGCAGAATCGAGTGCCGGCGAAGTCGGGCAACTGGTGGCTGACGTGCGCACCATGCACGGCGTCGATCTGGTGCAGGACAGTGGCAGCTGGCGGCAGCGACTGGATGCGCTGCTCGGCGTCGGCAACCGCGCGGTGCTGGTGCTGGCCTCGCTGCTGGCGCTGGCGGCGCTGCTGGTGGTCGGCAATACGGTGCGGGTGGATATCGCCAGTCGCAGCGAGGAAATTGGCGTGTTGCTGCTGGTCGGCGCCAGTGGCGCTTTCGTGCGTCGGCCTTATCTATACGCCGGGCTCTGGTATGGATTGTTCAGCGGCATCCTGGCGGCGTTGCTGGCGGTGCTGATCGAGTTCGCGCTGGCTGACCCGGTGGCCCAGTTGAGCCGGGTCTATGATGGCAAGCTTCAGGTCGGCGGACTGCCGTTGTGGCTGCTGCTGGCGGTTCCGCTGGCGGCCGCGGCACTGGGCTGGCTGGGTGCGCGGCTGGTCAGTGCATGGCAGTTGCGCAAGGCCATGTAATGATCATCCGGCAAGGTGAGCCGAACCGCAGTCGTTGATGCGGTGGTCGGTGCATTATCTCCATGGAAGCGATCGCAGGAGGTGCGATCGCAGGTTCAGCGGCAAGGAGCGCCACGGGTCAGGTGGATAAAGAGGGAATGAGTACAAATATCAGCAGCCGTCTGCTCACCGAGGCACCGCGCGTGCTAGTGGTCGACGGTTCGCGCATGGTGCGGCAGTTGATCACCCGCGTGTTGCAGGCCGAGCTGCCCGGCGTCGAGGTGGTCGGTTGCGGCAGCGCCGCCGCGGCACAGCAGGTGCTCGGCGAAGGCGTGTTCGATTTCATCACCATCGCGCTGCGCCTGCCGGACATGGACGGGCTGGAGCTGGCGCGTTTCGTGCGCGAGTCCGCGCCGCAGATCTACGTGCCGATCGTGGTGGTCTCCGGGGATGTCGAGGATCGCCTGCACCGGCGTTCGCTCGGCGAGCACGTCACCGATTATTTCGACAAGGCGCTGGGCTTTCAGGCGCTGGCCGAGTTCATCCGTGGCTATGTGAGCCCGCAGGCGAGCGCGGAAGGCACGGTGCTGTACGTCGAGGACAGCCGGGTGGTGGCGCTGGCGACCCGCCGCATGCTGGAGAAGATCGGGCTTACCGTGCGCCATGTGCTCAGCGTGGAGGACGCACTGGCCATGCTGGAGACCGATCGCGCGCTGGGCTGGGTGGGCGCCGACGTGGTGCTCACCGACGTCAGCCTGAAAGGCGAGTTGACCGGCGGCGATCTGCTCAAGCACATCCGCGGCGAGTTCGGCTACGGCAAGGGCCGGCTGCCGGTGCTGGTGATGACCGGCGACGAGAACCCGGCCAATCAGGCCGCGCTGATCCGTGCCGGTGCGAACGACCTGGTCGAGAAGCCGGTCGAGGAAAGGTTGCTGATCACCAAGTTGCTGTTCCAGCTGCGCGTGGCGCGGCATCTGCGTGAACGTACAAGCGAGGCATGAGCGAGGAGCGGAGCATGCCGGAAAAGGTCCGCCTGGAGCCGTCGTGGAAGGCGCGCATCGGCGACTATCTGCAGCGTCCGCAGTTGCAGGCGCTGGCGAACTTTCTGCGCGCGGAGAAGCACGCGGGCAAACGCATCTATCCGCCCGGTCCGGAAATCTTCGCGGCATTCGAGCACACCCCGTTCGATGCCGTGCGGGTGGTGATCCTCGGTCAGGATCCGTATCACGGGCCGGGTCAGGCGCATGGTCTGTGCTTCTCGGTTCGTCCCGGTGTGCGGGTGCCGCCATCGCTGGAGAACATCTTCAAGGAAATCCAGCGTGATCTCGGCATCCCGCGGCCCGACCACGGCTGCCTCACGCCCTGGGCCGATCGCGGCGTGTTGCTGCTCAACAGCGTGCTGACGGTCGAGGACGGTCGCGCCGGCGCGCATCAGGGCAAGGGCTGGGAAGGCTTCACCGATGCGGCGATCGACGCACTCAATCGGGAGCGCGAAGGCCTGGTGTTCCTGCTGTGGGGCGCGTATGCCCAGCGCAAGGGGCAGCTCATCGATGGCAACCGCCACTGCGTATTGAGCTCGGTGCACCCGTCACCGCTGTCGGCCCATCGCGGCTTCCTCGGTTGCGGGCATTTTTCGGCCGCCAACCGTTACCTTGAGTCCCGCAGCGAGGCCGCCATCGACTGGTCGCTGCCGCCGCGTGCCGCGCTGGCGGACGGTTTCACGCCTGCTTGAATGACATCTTGCGATCCTCGTGCTGACACCGGTGGTTCAGTGGACAAGTGCCGTAAATATCTGTACGATACGGTTCATTAAGTCCCGAATCATTCCGGACCGAACTAATCGCTGGCTTAGCACTCCAACTACCCGAGTGCTAAACTTTGATGTCATTCAGGAGGTTCCACCCATGTCTCAAGCTTTGGTGACCGCCAACTATCCGCTACCGAGCGTAGTGGGCAGTCTGGATGCCTATATTTCCGCAGTTCACCGGATTCCGGTATTGAGCTCGGAAGAAGAGCAGGCGTTGTCGCGCGACTACCTCGAAGACGCGAATCTGGCGTCGGCGAAGAAGCTGGTGATGTCGCACCTGCGTTTCGTGGTGCACGTGGCCCGCGGCTATAACGGCTACGGGCTGCAGCTGGCCGACCTGATCCAGGAAGGCAATATCGGCCTGATGAAGGCGGTCAAGCGTTTCGATCCGGACCAGGGCGTGCGTCTGGTCAGCTTCGCGGTGCACTGGATCCGCGCCGAGATGCACGAGTTCATTCTCAAGAACTGGCGCATCGTCAAGGTCGCCACCACCAAGGCGCAGCGCAAGCTGTTCTTCAACCTGCGCAAGAGCAAGAAGCGGCTGGGCTGGATGAACGCGGCCGAGGTCAGCAAGGTGGCGCTGGATCTGGGCGTGCCGGAGGCGACCGTGCGCGAGATGGAATCCCGTCTGTCCGGTCGTGACATCGGTTTCGAGCCAGTCGGGGACGACGAGGACGCCAAGCCGGCGCCGGCGGCGTTCCTGATCGACGATGGCGCCGACCCGTACGAGAACGTGGCTGACGAGGACTACGCCGACAACCAGATGCAGACGCTGACCGATGCGCTGAGCCATCTGGACGAGCGTTCGCGCAACATCATCCAGCGCCGCTGGCTCGATGACGACAACAAGGCCACCTTGCAGGATCTGGCCGATGAGTACGGCGTTTCCGCCGAGCGCATCCGCCAGGTCGAGGCGAACGCCATGAAGAAGATGCGCGGCCTGTTCGCCACCGCCTGAATGGTTCGCGCAAGAGTCAGCCCAGACGGCCTCCTTCGGGAGGCCGTTTCGTTATGCTAGTTGTCTGCCATTCCGGATGACACCCGACCCATGCCGCGCATTCTGGTCATCGAAGACGACGAGGTGACGGCGCGCGAGATCGCCGCCGAGCTGGCCAGTCATGGCATCGATGCCGATCGGATCGCGGATGGTTGCGAAGGCCTGGCACGGGCGGTGGATCCCTGCTACGACGCGATCACCCTGGATCTGATGCTGCCGGGCATGGATGGACTCAGCGTGGTGACCCAGCTGCGCGCACTGGGCGTGGCCACACCCGTGCTGATGATCAGCGCGCTCAGCGACGTGGACGAGCGCGTGCGTGGGCTGCGTGCCGGCGGCGATGATTACCTGACCAAGCCGTTCGCCCCCGACGAGATGGTGGCGCGGGTGGATGTGCTGTTGCGCAGGAATCGCCAGCAGACGCAGCAGACGCAACTGTGCGTGGCCGACCTGGAGCTCGATCTGGTGCGGCACGTGGCTTGCCGCGGCGACCGGCAGCTGTCGCTGCTGCCCACCGAATTCAAGCTGCTGGAATTCCTGATGCGGCATGCCGGGCAGGTACTGACCCGCGCAATGATCTTCGAGACCGTGTGGGGTTTTCATTTCGACCCGGGTACCAACCTGATCGATGTGCACATCGGCCGGCTGCGGCGGAAGATCGATGCGGCCGGGCATGCGCCGCTGATCCACACCGTACGCGGCTCGGGATACAGCCTTGCGCAGATTGACTGACAGCTGGCGCTCCACCACCGCGCGCCTGATCCTGATCTACGGCTCGTTCTTCGCGCTGTGGGGCGCGGTGGTGATCGGGGTGATCCACTGGCAGGCGGCCAGCTACCTCAGCCGCGTGTCGAATGACCTGATCGGGCGCCAGGCGAATTATTTCTCGATGCTGGACGAACACACGCGCCAGCGCGCGCTCGACGACTACGTCTCGCTGGAGACCCGAAAGCTCAACGCATGGGGACTGTTCGATGCCGGCGGCCATCATCTGGCCGGCATGATCACCAGGTTGCCGGCCGGCATCCAGATCAATGGTGCGGTGAACCTGTTGCCACAAGGCCTGGCCAGCAATGACGGCAATCCGCATGCCAGCGTGCGCGCGGCCGCCGTGCGCCTCGGCGACGGCCGCATCCTGCTGATCTCGCGCGACACCAGCATCGTCGACCGGATCGGCGCGATCATCCTGCAGGCGCTGCTGTGGGGCATGTCACTGACCGTGGTGCCGGGTCTGCTCGGCGGCTGGCTGCTCACCCGCGGGCCGCTGCGCCGCGTCCACGCGATCCGCGAGGCCACGCTGCCGATCATGCGCGGCGATCTGTCCGGGCGCCTGCCGGTGAGCCGGCGCGGCGACGAGCTGGACATGCTGGCCGGCATCGTCAACGCGATGCTCGGCGAGATCGAGCGCCTGCTCGGCGAAGTGAAAGGCGTCTGCGACAACATCGCGCATGACCTGCGCACGCCGCTGACGCGCCTGCGTGCGCGGCTGTATCGGTTGCAGCAGCAGTTCGGTGAAGACAGCAGCGAAAGCGACATGCTGGAAGCCTGCATGGTCGACACCGATGCGTTGCTGGACCGCTTCCGCGCGCTGTTGCGCATCTCGGAACTGGAAAACCAGCAGCGTCGCGCCGGATTCGACGAAGTCGATCTGGCCGAGGTCCTGCGCGAGGTGCATGCGCTGTACCTGCCGCTGGCGGAGGATCGCGGCCAGCAGCTGGAGCTTGAGTTGCCGGTGCTGCCGCCGATTCATGCCGATCGGCATCTGCTGCTGGAGGCGCTGAGCAACCTGGTCGGCAACGCGATCAAGTTCACTCCCGCCGGTGGCCGCGTGGCTATCCGTGCGCGAGCGGCCGAAGACGGTCCGTGGGTGGACGTGTGCGACAGCGGGCCAGGCATTCCGCTCAACCAGCGCGATGCCGTGACGCGCCGCTTCTATCGGGTCGACAGTTGCCGCAGCACGCCCGGCTCCGGCCTCGGCCTGAGCATCGTCAGCGCGATTGCACGCCTGCACGGCTACACGCTGCAGATTGCCGACAGCGAACAGGGTGCGCGGCTGAGTCTGCATTGCCGCGAAGCGGCGAGCGTCCAGGCGCAGCGATCCGGCAAGGCGGATGTGGCCACGTCGCTGCGCCGGCCAATGTGAAATTATCTTCATCCGCCAGATCGGCATCGGCGGCGTGCGGCATGGCAAAATTTGCCGCTACGCAACATCGGCGCTGGATACTTCATGCTGGGCATCGTGCGGATCGCCTTGTCGCGACCCTATACCTTCATCGTCCTCGCGCTGCTGATCCTGATCATCGGACCGCTGTCGGCGCTACGCACGCCCACCGACATCTTTCCGGACATCAAGATCCCGGTGATCGCGGTGGTGTGGCAGTACGCCGGCCTGCCAGCCAGCCAGATGGAAGGACGCATCACCTCGCCGTACGAACGGGTGCTGACCACCACGGTCAACGACATCGAGCACATCGAGGCGAAATCGTTCGCCGGTTCCGGCATCGTCAAGATCTTCTTCCAGCCGTCGGTGGACATCGCCACCGCCAACGCGCAGGTCACCGCGGTATCGCAGACCCTGCTCAAGCAGTTGCCGCCGGGCATCACGCCACCGCTGATCCTCAACTACAACGCCTCCACCGTTCCGATCATCCAGCTCGCGCTGTCGGGCAAGGGGCTGAGCGAACAGAACCTGGGCGACCTGGGACTCAACATCCTGCGTCCGCAGCTGGTGTCGGTGGCGGGTGCGGCCATTCCGTTTCCCTACGGTGGCAAATCCCGCGAGGTGCAGATCGACATCGATCCGGCGGCGCTGCAATCGCGCGGCCTGTCGGCCACCGACGTGGCGAATGCGCTGGCGGCGCAGAACCTGATCACGCCGGTGGGCACGCAGAAGATCGGCCGCTTCGAGTACAACCTGCAGCTCAACGATGCGCCTGACGACATCAGCGAGCTGGGCAACCTGCCGATCAAGACCGTCAACGGCGCCACCATCTACATCCGCGATGTGGCCCACGTGCTCGACGGCAGCCCGCCGCAGACCAACATCGTGCACGTCGATGGTCATCGCTCGGTGCTGATGAGCGTGCTCAAGAACGGTTCGGCCTCGACCCTGGCGATCGTGGCGGGGGTCAAGCGGCGCCTGCTCGATGCCAAGGCCAGCCTGCCCGACAATCTGAAGGTGGCGCCGATCGGCGATCAGTCGATCTTCGTGCGCGCGGCGATCACCGGCGTGGCCCGCGAAGGCGTCATCGCGGCGGCGCTGACCAGCCTGATGATCCTGCTGTTTCTCGGCAGCTGGCGTTCCACCGTGATCATCGCGGTGTCGATCCCGCTGGCGATTCTTTCCTCGATCGCCGCGCTGTCGGCGATCGGCGAGACGCTCAACATCATGACCTTGGGCGGTCTCGCGCTGGCGGTCGGCATCCTGGTCGACGACGCCACCGTGACCATCGAGAACATCAACTGGCACCTGGAGCAGGGCAAGCAGGTCGAGCCGGCGATCCTCGACGGCGCGGCGCAGATCGTCACGCCGGCGTTCGTCTCGCTGCTGTGCATCTGCATCGTGTTCGTGCCGATGTTCTTCCTCGACGGCGTGGCGCGCTTCCTGTTCGTGCCGATGGCCGAAGCGGTGATGTTCGCGATGATCGCCTCGTTCATCCTGTCGCGCACGCTGGTGCCGACGATGGCGAAGTACCTGCTGCACCCGCATGTCGACGAGCATGGCCGGCACATCGAGCCGGCCGCCTCGCGCAACCCGCTGGTGCGTTTCCAGCGCGGTTTCGAGGCCCGTTTCGAGCGGGTGCGCGATGGCTACCACGGCCTGCTGGCGCTGGCGATGGCGCACCGGCGCGGCTTCGTGCCCGGCTTCCTGGCCTTCGTGGTGCTCTCCTTTGCGCTGGTGCCGATGCTCGGGCGCAACTTCTTTCCAGCCGTGGACGCGGGCCAGATCCTGATGCACGTGCGCGCGCCGGTCGGCACGCGCATCGAGCAGAGCGCGGAGCTGTTCGCGCGGATCGAGCAGCGCGTCAGGCAAATCGTTCCCGCGAACGAGCTGGGCACGCTGGTCGACAACATCGGCCTGTCCAACAGCGGCATCAACAATACCTACAACAACACCGGCACCATCGGCGAGCAGGACGGCGACATCCAGATCGCGCTGAACGAGGGGCACCGGCCCACCGCCGATTACGTGCGGCGGATGCGCGAGCAACTGCCGCGCGAATTTCCCGGCGTGACGTTCTCCTTTCCGCCGGCCGACATCGTCAGCCAGATCCTGAACTTCGGTTCGCCGGCGCCGATCGCGTTGCAGATCCGCGGTCCGCACCTGCCGGCCAACTTCAAGTACGCGGACGTCCTGCTGAGCCGGATCCGGCGCATCCCCGGGGTGGTCGATGCGCGCATCCAGGAGTCGCAGTCGAGCCCGGGCTTCCACATCGATGTCGATCGCACGCAGGCACAGTTGCTGGGCATCACCGAGCGCGACGTGACCAACAGCCTGGTGGTGAACCTGGCCGGGTCCAGCCAGGTCGCGCCCACCTTCTGGCTCAATCCGGCCAACGACATTTCCTACCCGATCGTGATGCAGACGCCGCAGTACGCGCTGGACTCGCTGTCGGCGCTGCGCAATATCTCCGTCACCGGCAGCAACGGCAGCTCGCAGCTGCTGGGCGGGCTGGCGACGCTGCGGCGGCAGGACAGCAACGCGGTGGTGGATCAGTACAACATCCAGCCGGTGGTGCAGCTGTTCGCCACCACCCAGGGACGCGATCTCGGCGGCGTGGCCAGCGATATCCAGAAAGTGCTCAAAGACACCGCCGGCGAGCTGCCCAAGGGTGCGCACGTGGCGCTGCTGGGCCAGGTGCAGACCATGAACAGCGCGTTCTCCGGCCTGCTGTTCGGCCTGCTGGGGGCGCTGGTGCTGATCTACCTGCTGATCGTGGTGAACTTCCAGTCGTGGAGCGATCCGTTCGTGATCATCACCGCGCTGCCCGCCGCGCTGGCCGGCATCGTGTGGATGCTGTTCGCCACGCATACCACGCTGTCGGTGCCGGCACTGACCGGCGCGATCATGTGCATGGGCGTGGCCACCGCCAACTCGATCCTGGTGGTGACCTTCTGCCGCGAGCGGCTGTTCGAGCACGGCCACGCGCTGGACGCCGCGCTCGAAGCGGGCTACGTGCGTTTCCGCCCGGTGCTGATGACCGCGCTGGCGATGATCATCGGCATGGCGCCGATGGCGCTCGGCCTCGGCGAAGGCGGCGAGCAGAACGCGCCGCTGGGACGAGCCGTGATCGGCGGATTGATCTTCGCCACCATCGCCACCCTGTTCTTCGTGCCAGTGGTGTTCCGCATCATCCACGCCCGCTATGTCCACGCACCTGACCCGATGCCTGCTTCGGGAGAACCCGCCCATGCCTGATACACACCCTGCTTCCACGCCGCCGCCGTCGCCCCGTCGGCTGCGCCTGGCCGCACTGATCGCCGCGGTGATCGTCGCCGTCGTGGTGATCCTCGGGATCGCCACGCGCATCTCCGAGGCGCGCCAGCTGAAGCGCTGGACCGACCGGCAGACCACGCCCACGGTCAACGTGGTCGCGCCCACCAGCAACAGCACCGGCGCGGCGCTGGACCTGCCCGGGCGGATCGAGGCGTATGCGCGCGCGCCGATCTACGCGCGCGTCGGCGGCTACCTGAAATCCTGGAAGGTCGACATCG
The DNA here is from genome assembly GCA_036724165.1 of Rhodanobacter sp. GTDB lineage: Bacteria > Pseudomonadota > Gammaproteobacteria > Xanthomonadales > Rhodanobacteraceae > Rhodanobacter. Next base: position 688 of record DAIMGD010000077.1, on the reverse strand, counting down.
GCGCGCCGGTCAAGGCCGGCCAGTTGCTGGCGGAGATCGAGACGCCGGACCTCGATCAGCAGCTGCTGCAGGCCGAGGCCGACCTGGCCAGCGCGCAGGCCAACGTCGCACTCGCCGCGACCACCGCCAAACGCTGGCAGTCGATGCTCAAGTCCGATTCGGTCGCCAGGCAGGAAGTGGACGAGAAGACCGGTGACTTCACCGCCAAGCGCGCCCTGGCCGATGCCGCGAAGGCCAACGTCGAGCGCATCCAGGCGATGAAGGGCTATAGCCGCATCGTCGCGCCGTTCGATGGCGTGGTCACGGCGCGCAATACCGACATTGGCGCGCTGATCAATCCCGGCAGTGCCGGTGTAGGCCAGGCGCTGTTCGTGGTGTCGGACGTGCGCAAGCTGCGCGTCTACGTGGACGTACCGCAAAGCGACGTGCCGTCGATTCCGCTGGGAGCGAGCGCAACGCTCGACGTGCCGGAATATCCCGGACGCAGCTTCGCCGCCAGGGTCGAGGCGTCGGCGCACGCGATCACTGCCGGTTCGGGCACCACCCTGGTCCAGCTCGGCGTGGACAACCGCGATGGCAAGTTGCTGCCGGGAAGTTTTGCCAACGTGCATTTCCATCTGGCGGCGGACACCGCCGCGTTGAGCGTGCCGGCCAGGCCCAGATGTTCGGTGACCCCGGCCAGCGCGGC
>DAIMGD010000076.1:0-9989 GCA_036724165.1 Rhodanobacter sp. | reverse complement strand
CGTTGAAAGCGGCCAGGATGTTGTCGACCATCTGCTTCACCTGCGCCTTGGACGAGGCGGGGAAGTATTTCTTCACGTAGATCTGGCCGACGGCGTCGCCGAGGTCGTTGTTGACCGCGCCGATCGCGCGCTTCCAGCGGTCACGCTGCTTCGGCGTGCCCTGCAGCGTGTGGCCGTAGAACTCGAAGCTGGCATCGGCGAAGGCAGGCGGCAGCAGGCCGGCGCTGTGGTTGATGGTGTGGAAGGTGAGGAAGGCTTTCCAGGTGTCCAGCGGTTCGCTGGCGACCAGTGCGGAAATGCCCTTGATCGCGCTCGGTTGCCACACGGTGATCTGCTTTTGCGTATCGAGGCCGGCAGCGTGCAGATAGGCAGCCCAGTCCAGTCCCGGCGCCTTGCTGGCGAAGTCCGCCACGTTCCAGGGATTGTTGGCCTTGTGCACGTCCTCGCTGTCGACCAGGCTCTCCTGCACCTTGGCGATCTTCATTTCCAGCTCGAACACGGCTTTCGCCTTGGCGTCCGCGTCGGCGAGGCCGGCGTTCTTCAGCTGGGCGGCTATATAGGACTGGTACTTGGCGCGGATGCCGGCCATGTCCTTGTCGGTGGCGAGGTAGTAGTCGCGGTTGGGCATGCCGAGGCCGCCCTGCAGCAGGTAAGCCACGTTGTGCGCGGAGTCATCCAGCCCCTGCGTGACGAACAGGCCGAACAGGTGCTCGGTGCTGAAGTTGGTTGCGTTGATCGGATCGACGTCGGCACGCAGCTGGCTGCCCAGCACGCTGGCGAGATCGGCCGGCGTCCTGATCGCATCGATCTTCGTGAGCTCAGGCTTGAGCGGGCTCAGGCCGTGTTTGGCGATGCCGGCCTGATCCATGAAGGCGGCGTAGTAGTCGGCGATCTTGCGCTCGTTGGAGCCGGCCGGCGCCTTGGCCGCCGCGGCCGCCTTGATCAGTTCGGCATTGCGCTGCTCGGCCTTGTTGAAGACCTGCAGGAAGATGCCGGTGCTGGCACGATCGGCCGGGATTACCGCGGTCTTGCGCCAGGCGCCGTTGGCGTAGGCGTCGAAGTCGTCGCCGGGTTTCACGCTGTGGTCGATCCCGGCCAGATCGATCCCCGAGGGGCTGCGCACCGGTGCGGTGGGCGCGGCGATCGCGGCGCTGGCGCCGCAGATCACCGCGGCGGTGAGAATCCAGCGTAGCTTCTGCATGAGGTCGTCCCGGCATGGATGGATAGGCACGATAACCTCCCCACGCCCGCTTTGGTGCATGACCTATGGGCTAGGCGCGCCGATCGCATGAGCTGACGATGCGCGCAGGCATGCTGCCGATCCAGGTCGGGTTTCCGCAGGCGTTGCACGCGTTCGGCATCCAGTCTGTCCACCAGCGCCACTTGCGCAGTAGCCGTTTGGACGGCCAGACCGCGAACGGCGAAGTGGCTTCGCCACCAAGCCTTCGATGGACTGAAAGCCGATGCGGGCGGCATGCGCCCGCATCGTGTGATCGACGCGGCTCAGCGGTGATCGTGCTTGTCGTCCTTTTTCTTCTTGTCGTCCAGGTGAGCGGGCGGAGCGGGATGCGGCGCCTGTTGCGCCTGACGTGCTGGTTGCACGGGACGCGCGGCCTGCGGCATCTGGCGTGGCGGCTGCATGGGATGCGGCTGCTGCGGCATGTGGGGCTGCTGTACCGGGCGTGCAACTGGCTGCGGTCGTGGCGGCTGCACCGGGCGCGCTGCCGGCTGCTGCCGCGGTGCCTGCTGCTGCACCGGTCGCGGCGCCGGCATCACGTTTACGTGCGGCTGGATGCGCTGAGCGTGCTGCGTGGCGGGTTGTATCGCAGGCGCATGCGGCTGACGCTGCAGCGGCGCTGACGGGCCCGGCAGCGCGTGGTTGGGGACGACCGCCGGTGGGTGTCCCGGCGCGATGTGCTGAGCGACATGCGGCATGTTGACCACACCGGTTCGCGGCGCCAGATTATTCGGTGCGGTGTGCGGCATGGTATGCGGCATGCCGACGACGCCGGGCCGAGGTGCGAGGTTGTTCGGTGCGCGCGGTGCGTTGGGCACAGCGTGCACCGCGCCCGGCGCTGGAGCCAACGTATTGCGCACGTGTGGCGCCGCGCGCGGGCCTTGCACAATGGGTGCGCGGCGTTGCGGATTCTTGTCGAAGTGCGGCATGGTCATCGGGCCGTGCGGCGGCGGTGTTACCACCGCATGCGGCGGTGGATTCCCCGGCGCACCGGCCAGACCATGCGGACGTTCCGGATTGGGTGCGCCGCGCTGGGTCGCGGTGGGACCGAAGTGCGGTGTGTTGACCATTGCCCTCGGTGCTGGCGCACGCGGGTTGTTGCCCGGGCCTGATGCCGGTGTTGGCGCAGGAGCCGGCGCCGGATGATTGCCGATGCGGCTGGGGTTGCCGCTGTTCTGCACATTGTGGCTGTCACGCACGTTGTTGCTGTTGTTGTTGGTGACGTAGCGGTTCACCACCGTGTTGGAGCGCGAGACGTAGGCGGTGTCGTTGTGGATCACCGCGGGCCGGTCGCGATAGTCGCCGCGACCGCCACGGTTGTCGTCGCGTCCGCCCCAGTTCATGCCCCAGCTGTGCCAGCCATAATCCTGCCGGCCGCGATCGCGATCATGATGCTGCTCGAGCAGCGCACCGACCAGGATACCGACGCCGAACGTCACCGCGCCCACCGTTGCCACGTCGCCACCGCTGTATTCGCGCGGACGCTCGTAGGCGTAGCCGGGATAGTCCGGCACTTCGTCACCGTAGACCACCTGGGAGTCGTATTGCGGCACGTAGACGGTGTTGTCCTGCGCCGGCTCGATCTCGATCACCTGCTCCGGTGCGTCCACCACGGCCGGGCCGGAATAGACCGGGTAGCTGCCGTCGTTGTAGCCGGCATCGGCGTAACTGGTGGTGGCGGACTGCGTGGTGGTGACCACATGCTGCTGCGCCGAACTGCGCAGGTTGCCGCTCTTGGACGCACGCTGGCGCATCACCTGGATCGCGTTCATCACGTCGGTCGGATCGTTGACATAGGCCTCGCCCAGCGCGGTCGTCCATTCGACGTTCTTGGCCATCTGGTCGAGCACCGAGGGAAACGCGGTCAGCCCCTTGACGCTGGCATCCCATGGCTGCTGGGCGATCGCGGTCTGCAGCGACGCACCGGTCAGCGAGGGATTCTGTGCCACCTCGTTGTCGGCCGCGGCGATCTGCTCCGGGTAGGTCGAACCAGCGAGCACCTGCGCCACCAGCTTGTCCGGAAACAGCGCGATCGGCGCCACCATCTGATACAGCTGATCGGCCGTCGGCGGCATGTAGGGAGCGGCCTGCGCCGTGCCTGCCGATGCGGCCGGCGCAGGTGCCGATGCGGTGCCGGCAGGTGCGGCGGCGGGCGGCTGATTGCTGTTGCAGCCGACCAGCGCCACGCTGCCGGCGCAGAACAGTGCGCCGATGACTTTCCTGAGAATCCAAGGCTTGCTGTTCATCAAGATCAAACTCCCTGCATGGGCTGAGCGAAGTGGCGAGCGATCCGCTGTTTGCGGATCGGGAGTGGCTGCACGAGCGTTCGGAGCGAACCATGTCGATGACGTTGCGCAAGCGAACGCATCGGCATGGCTTTTGCGCATTATGTGCGCGGCAGTTGAATGGCGGCTGTCAACGATCACGTCATGCGTAACCGCGGCGAAGCCTGAGCAAAGCGTTACCTAAGCGTTGTCGTCAGGCGATGACGAACGCGCTCATCTTTCGTAACGATAGTTGAGGCTGGCCCGATTGAAGTCGGTGGCGTTTTGCGCCTCGAAGTTCCAGCGCTGACTGAGCCGATAGCGCAACGTGATGACCGTGCCCGGTTCGAACAGGCCGACGCCGTAGCTGAGATACAGCCGCGGCGACAGGTACTTGCCGACGGTGAAGGCCGAACTGCCGCCGAGTGCCTCGTTGCTGGAGACGCCGATGTCGTCGACGCCGATCTTCGAGCCGATCCGCCTGGCCAGCAGGTCGCCGCCGGCCGAGCCCAGCGCCTGCGCGGCGGCGCTGACCATGCTGCCTTCGCCACCCTTCACTTCGGACAGCGGCTTGCCGGTGATCAGGTAGGACAGCGCGTCGGATTGCTCCATCACCGGATTGGAGAACACGGTGAGGATCGGCCGTTGCGCGGTACCGGACACCAGCAGGCCGACTTCCTGCCCATCATCGATGATGGCGTTCGGATTGAGCTTGCGCGCCGCGCGGATATTCAGGCCCGGATTGTCGATCGGCGTGCTGGCAAACAGCAGCTGGCCACGTTCGATATGCAGGTTCTGCCCGTACGCGCGATAGGTGCCGTCCACCGCGATCTGGCCCTGGCCGGTGGTGGCGCGGCCGGGCCGCTCGCTGACCGTGAGCACGCCGCTGAGTCCGCCATCCAGTCCCATGCCGAGCAGATGGGTTTTCGCGCCGAGATCCACCTTGACCTGCGCGCGTAGCGGCAGTTGGCTGACCGCCTGTTCCGGCTGCTTCTCATCGATGATGACCACGTCGGGCGAAGCCTTGGTGGCACCGGCGCCGGGCAGCTTGTCGATATTCACGTTGGTGCTGTCCAGGCTGACGCCACCGCTGATGTCGATGCCCTGGGCATCCTGCTTCACGAGCAGATCGGGTGAGACCACCACCTTGGCGGCGGGGATGTCGGCGGCGGTGAACTGGCTGCCCTTGAGGGTGATCGCGGTCTGCGCGCCGGCGCCGATGCCGGCATGGCCGTTGATGGCCAGCGTGCCCTTGCCCGATTGCACGCTGCCGTCGACGCGGAATTGCCGGGCATCGCTGGTGCTGAGCCGCAGTCGCCCCTGGGTGAGCTTGAGTCCGGCGGATGGCACCTCGGCGGCGAAATCGGCGACGCTGGCCTGGCCGGTGAGCGCCGGCTGCTTCAATGTGCCGGCGAAGCGGAAGTTGCCATCGAGCGTGCCTTTCACGCTGGCTACTTCGCTGCTGAGCAGCTCGACGAAGGCGAGGCTGTTCAGGCGCATCGCCAGCTGGCCACCCAGCGATTGCTGTGCGCCGCCGATGGTTATCTGGCCGTCCAGACGGCCGCCCTTGTCGAGCCCGGCATGCACGTCGATGCGCTGCCTGCCCGGGCCGAGCTCGGCATTCACGCTCAACTTGTCATAGCTCAGCAGTGGCGCATCCGCGTGGTCGGTGTAGGTGACGCTGCCCTGGGCGGAACTGATCGATGCAGTGCCGCTGAGGACGCCGGCTGCGTTGCGGCGGAAGCTGCCATTGCCTTCCAGCGTGCCATCGGCGCGCATCGGCAGATCGGCTTCGCCAGCTGCGTTCATCAGCAAGGCCAGTGGCAGGGCATGCAGGCGATAGCCGGCATCGAGATTGCCGGGCTTGTCCTGTTTCGCGGTCACGCACAGCAGCGGGTCGCCGGCGCTGAGGCACAGCACGGAAAGACTCATCGCGCCGTCGTTGTAGCTCAGCGAGGTGGCATGTTGCAGGCGCCAGCGCGGCAGGCCCTGCGGATCGAGGTTCAGGGTGGACAGCGTTCCGTCCCACTTCGATCCCTTGAGCGAGCCGTGCAACGCCAGCTCGCCGGACAACTGCGTGCCGCGTGCATCCACGCTCAGTCGATGGTCGCCCTGGCTGCCCTCGGCCAGCAGGTTGATCTGCTGGAATGCCAGACCCTGGACATGCACGCCGGCAGTCTGCAGATCCAGCTTGCCGGCGGGATGGCTGATGTCGGGTATGCCGGCGATCAGGCGCAGGCTGTCGATCTTCTGTTGCTGCCAGGCCAGCGACCGGCCCTGCAGCGTGCCGTTGATGCTGAGCTTCGGCTGCCGGCCCTTGATGTTGAAATGGCCGTCCAGACGGCCACCGGCATTCGGCAGCCAGTCGCCCAGCGAGGCGATCGCCAGGGTCAGCTCGGCATCGTTGCTGTTGCCGGGCCTGGCATCCAGCCTGATGGTGCTGCCGCCGGAGGCCAGCGCGAGCCGGCCATCGAGAACCTCACTGGAGGAAAGATGCAGCTTGCCATCGCCACGCACCGGGCGCTGGCGCAGCGTGCCGTCCAGCTTGCGGATGTCGAGCGTGGCATCGGGGCCGCCCTTCGGCAGCGTGCCGCTGCTGGCGATATCGAAGTTCAGCGCGCCATTCCAGCTCGCAAACAGCTGGCCCGGATCGAACTTGTGCGCGATGGCTTCGACCTGCCAGGCCAGCGCCGGTTGCAAGGTCAGCGTGCCGCTGGCCTGCAGGTCACCCTGGGCCTGTTTCAGCGCCAGCGCATGCAGGGCGATCTGTTGCGGCGTGCCATCGAGATTCAACGTCAACGCGGTCAGCTTGCCGGGTGGCCCGATCGCCACCTTGCCTTCGGCGTGGTATTGCGAAGCACTGCCTTGCGCCTTCAGTTCACCGTGGCTGGCGAGCGCCTGGCCGGCCAGTTCGGCCGGCAGCTGCAGGTCGCTCCAGCGGATGTCGAGGTCGGCATGCAGCGGTTTTGCATCGATCTGCACGGTACCGCTGGCTGCCACGCGGCCCTTGATCTGCGGCGAGCCGAGGCCGAGCTGCTGCAGCGTCAGCGTCCTGAAATCGCGATCGAAGTGCGCGCGCAATGGTTGCAGCAGCAGCTGGTAGTCGTTGAGATCGATCAGGCCGTCGAGCGTGCCGCTGTAGTGGTCGCCATGGCCCTGGACCGCGATGGCCAGCGCCTTGAGCGAGCTGTCGCCGAGCAGCGGCCGGGGATCGAAGCGCGGCACATCGAGTCGGGCCGTCCACGGGTAGTCACCGCCCTGGGTCAGATCCAGCTGCAATTGCATCACGGCCGGTGCGGCGAGCTTGAGGTCGAGGTGGGCCAGCTTGCCGTCGCTGTGTGCCACGAGGCTGCCGGCATAGTCGGTATCGCCGACCTTCCAGGCGAAACCGGCGTTGCCGTCGCCCTGATAGTTCGCGCCGAGCGCCAGTCTGCCGGCGAGGCTGGCGTGGCCATCCGGCGCCTGCAGCGCCAGCTGCTTGAGCTCGATGCCGCGGTGGGTCCAGCTGCCGGCCAGATCGAGCTGGTTGGAGGCGAACAGCGGCTGGCCATCCTGCATGACCTTCAGCGTGCCCACGTGCACATGATCGAGTACCAGTTCGACCGGTGGTTGCCAGGAAAAGTGGCCGGAGCCGGCTGTGTTATCTGGCGCCGGCTTCGGCAACGCCACGCCGACGCCATCGACATCCAGCACCAGCACATGCAGCTGCTTGCGCAGCAGCGGCCACACACGCAGGTCGAGATGCGCCTTCGCCACGTTCACCACGGTGCCGTTGCCGTCGTCGTAGTGGACACCGGCCAGATCCAGCGGACCGATCAGGCGGCCGTGCGCCTGTTGCACGTGGAGTGCGCCATGCGTGGCTGCCTGCGCGCGCGCAAGGGTAAAGCGCAGGCCGGATGAGGTGCCAAGCAGCCAGCCGGCGATGCAGACGACCAACAGCAACAACAGCAGCAGCGCCGCGCCGAGCCAGCGCAACCGGCGTCGGCGAGGAGGCGGAGTGGGGGCGGCGGATGCCGGTGCGGTCGTCGTATGCATCTCAGAGGTCCGGCCCGATCACCAGATGCAGCTCGATGCCGTGTTCGCGCGCGTTGTGGATCGGCGTGCCCAGATCGACGCGGATCATCCCGACCGGCGACAGCCAGCGCACGCCGAGGCCGGCGCCGATGGCCGGACGGTAATCGGTGCCGGTGAACGCGTTGCCGGCATCGACGAAGGCAGCCATGCCCCAGGTCCTGCTGAAGTAGTGTTCGACTTCGGTGCTGGCGACCAGCAGGTTCTCGCCGCCGATGACGCGGTCGCTGCTGTTGCGCGGGCCGATCGACTGGAAGCCGTAGCCGCGCACCGAGCGGTCGCCGCCGGCAAAGAAGCGCAGTTGCGGCGGCAGCGCGGTGAAGTCGTTGGTCCACGTGACGCCGGCACTGCCGCGCAGGATCAGCCGGTTGCGCTTCTTGGCGCCGAACGCGCGGATCCATTTCGCATCGGCGGTCAGCTGGCTGAAACGCGCATCCGACAGCAAGGTACCGGCGGTGCTGCGCGCGGCCAAGCTGATCGACCAGCCGCGGCGCACGAAGATCGGATTGTCGGCCTGCTTGCGCGTCAGCGAGGCTTCGGCGAACACCTCGGTGCTGCGACCGTGCTCGATGCCCGGCGTGTTGTCGGGCTCGTTGCCGACCTTGCCCACGGTGAACGTACCGTCCAGCGCATGCACGCCGAGCGTGCGGGTCCAGCCACGCCATAGCCGGGTTTCGTTGCCGACCAGTTCCAGCGTGCGCGATTGCGAGGTGTCGGTATTGGCGTCGCGGTAATTCGCACCGAAGTTCAGGCTGCGCTGGTGGCTGCCGGGCAGCGGAATCGAATACAGCGTGGACAGTGTCTTCAGCCGCTGCGCCAGCAACAGCTCGTTCTTCCACTTGTGCCCGCGCCGGTTCACCCAGCGACGCTCGATGCCACCGCGCACGCCGACGCCGGTATCGGTGCCGATGAACGGGCCGCCGGTATAGATCGTGCGCTTGGCCGGCGCCAGCTGCACGGTGACATCGACCGTGCCGTTTTTTGCCGCGTCCACGTCCGGCAGCACGTTGACCACTGCGAAGTAATCGGCGCCGTTCAACGCCTGCTGCAACTCCAGCAGTTGATCCTGCGAGAAGTAATCGCCGGACTTGAACGGCACATAGCGGTCGAGGAAGCCGTCGTTGAACTGCGAGCCTTCGAAATGCACCGCGCCGTAGCGATAGCGCGGGCCGGCCTGCCACGCCAGCCTGATCGTGGCGCTGCGGTTGGCGCGACTGACCTCGACCCGGCGGGTGAGCAGCCTGGCGTCGAGGAACCCATTCGCGGTGAGCTGCGCACTGAGGCTGTCGCGGGCGGCATCGTAGCTGCCGTGATCGAGTGGCTTGCCCTTCATCAGCTCGATCGCACGCCGCGCGTTGCGGATCGGCGCCAGCGCGGCCGCCGTCGGGTCCAGCTGGATGTCGACCGCGGTGATTTTCACCGGCTCGCCCGGCTTGACGTGCAGCGTCACCCGCCAGTCCTTGCCGAGCTGCCGCAGCTCGCCGGTGACCGTGGCGTCGTAGTAGCCGTACGGTTGCAGCGACGATTTCACCTGTGCGGGCGCGCGCTCGTACAGCCGTCGGACCTGGGCGTCGCTGACTTCGCGCGTGGCGTATTGCGACAGCTCGACGCCGGCCATCACGGCCGCTTTCAGTGGATCCTCGACGCCATCCACGCTCAGCTGCACGCCAGCATGGGCCCGCGACGCCAGCAGCAACAGCGGCAGCAGCAACGGACTCAGGCGTCGGGGGATTCGGCGCATGCGCGGGGGTTCGTTCTCGACGGCGTCTTCACGGGGTGCGGGCAGCTTACCCAAGTGGATGTTGGCAGGGTATGAAGTGTCGCGGATCCCGCAACATCAGAGCAGAGCGGCGTGCCTGATTTTCTGATGCGGCCGAGGCCGCATCAGCCAGCCTTGTCGCCGGCCTTGTGCGCGATCCACGCGCCGGCCACTGCCGAGACATACGGGATCGACTGCGCGGCGAGGATGAAGATCCACAAGGTGCCCTCGATATAGCGGGTACCGAAACTCTCGGCCATGCCGAAGATGCACAGCGCCAGCGCGATCGCCATCAGCAACTCCTCGCGCACCGGGGCGAACGCGGCGAAGTTGCTGCCGCCCAGGCGCCGGCTCTTGGCGGTGACCACGAAGGAGGTTTTTTCGCGGGTGAGGCCGTGCAGGATGCCGCGGGCGATCGCGTGCGACAGGCCCATGCTGGCCAGCGAGGCCATCAGTGTGTCGTACCAGCTGCACGGCACGCGCGCGCGATACAGCACGATGCCGAAGATCGCCTTGGCGAAGAAGAAGCCGATCACCGGAATCAGGAACAGCTGCATCGGCAGGCTGAACAATTCCGGATACTTGACCATGCCGGCGGTCCAGAAGATCGCCATCAGGGTGAACAGCAGATGCAGCGCATCGGCGAACCAGCTGAACC
>DAIMGD010000075.1:0-10064 GCA_036724165.1 Rhodanobacter sp. | reverse complement strand
CGGTAGCGAAAACTCTGCCATGTGCTGAACCCTTCAACTTTCTGCAGGAGGGCTTTCGCCCCGACCGTACAACCAATGATGCAACTGCCACGCAGCGGACGCCGCCGCCACGCGGGGATCAGTAAACGCGCTTCGCCGGCGGCACCACCTTGACCTCATCGGTCAGGGTGTACATATGCACCGGGCGGAAGTCGAAGCTGGTCTTGCCGGCCTCGTCCACTTTCACCAGGGTGTGCTTCTGCCAGTGGACATCATCGCGATCGGGGAAGTCCTCGCGCGCATGGCCACCGCGGCTCTCCGGACGCTGCTCGGCCGAATGCATGGTCGCGACGGCCTGATCCAGCAGGTTGGCCAGCTCCAGCGTCTCGATCAGGTCCGAATTCCACACCATCGAACGATCGCTGACGCGGACATCCTTGAACGATTCGCGCACCGCGGAGATCTTTTCGGAGCCTTCCTTCAGCGTGACACCGGTACGGAACACCGCCGCGTCGCTCTGCATGATCTTCTGCATTTCCAGGCGGAGCTGTGCGGTCGGCTTGCTGCCATTGGCATGGCGCAAGCCATCGAAGCGGGCCAGCGCCTTGTCCAGCACGTTGGTTGGAAGATCCTTGTGCGCCGTCTCCGGCGTGATCAGTTCGGCGCAGCGATGCGCCACTGCGCGTCCGAACACCACCAGGTCGAGCAACGAGTTGGAACCGAGGCGATTCGCGCCATGCACCGACACGCAGGCCGCTTCGCCGATCGCGAACAGGCCCGGCACGATCGCATCGACATCATCGCCCCTCTTCTGCACGACTTCGCCGTGGTAGTTGGTCGGAATGCCGCCCATGTTGTAGTGCACGGTCGGAATGACCGGGATCGGTTCCTTGGTCACGTCCACGCCGGCGAAGATGCGCGCCGACTCGGCGATGCCCGGCAGCCGCTCCTGGATCACGTCGGGGCCGAGGTGCATCAGGTTGATGAAGAGGTGATCCTTGTTTTCGCCGACGCCGCGGCCCTCGCGGATTTCCAGCGTCATCGCGCGGCTGACCACGTCGCGCGATGCCAAGTCCTTCGCGTTCGGCGCGTAGCGCTCCATGAAGCGCTCGCCCTCGGAGTTGGTGAGGTAACCACCTTCGCCACGCACGCCTTCGGTGATCAGGCAGCCGGCGCCGTAGATGCCGGTGGGGTGGAACTGCACGAACTCCATGTCCTGCAGAGCGAGTCCCGCGCGCAGCACCATGCCGCCGCCGTCACCGGTGCAGGTATGCGCCGAGGTGGCGCTGAAGTAGGCACGGCCATAACCGCCGGTGGCCATCACCACCGCGTGGCCGCGGAAGAAATGCAGGGTGCCCTCGTTCATGTCGAGCGCAAGCACGCCGCGGCAGACACCTTCGGCATCGAAAATCAGGTCGATCGCGAAGTATTCGATGAAGAACGTGGCGTCATGCGCCAGCGCCTGCTGGTACAGCGTGTGCAGGATCGCGTGGCCGGTGCGGTCGGCTGCGGCGCAGGTGCGCTGCGCGGTGCCCTTGCCGTAGTGCGTGGTCATGCCGCCGAACGGCCGCTGGTAGATCTTGCCTTCGTCGGTACGCGAGAACGGCACGCCGTAGTGTTCCAGCTCGATGATCGAGGGGATCGCCTCGCGGCACATGTATTCGATCGCGTCCTGGTCGCCGAGCCAGTCGGAACCCTTGACGGTGTCGTAGAAATGGAAACGCCAGTCGTCCTCGCCCATGTTGCCGAGCGCGGCGGAAATGCCGCCCTGCGCCGCCACCGTGTGCGAGCGGGTCGGGAAGACCTTGGTGATGCAGGCGGCCTTGAGGCCCTTCTCGGCCAGGCCGAAGGTGGCGCGCAGGCCGGCGCCGCCGGCGCCGACCACGATCACGTCGTACAGGTGCTGCTGGATCTTGTAGCTTTCCATGAAACCGTTTCCTCGCGTCTTATGGGGTCAGCGCTATGCGCAGCACGGCGAGCACGCTTGCCAGCGCGCTGAGTACCGCGAGGAACTTGATCGCCACCAGCAGGACGACTTCCTTCCAGCGGGTATGCACGTAATCCTCGATCACCACCTGCAGGCCGAGCACGGCATGCCAGAACATGGTCAGCACGAACGCGATCAGCAACAGCGCATTCCACGGCTTGGCGACAGCGGCGTGCGCGGTGGTGTAATCAGCGTGCAGCAGGCACAGCACGGTGACGACAAACCACACGCCGAGCAGCACCAGTGCGGCAGCAGTGATTCGCTGGGTCCACCAGTGGCCCACGCCGGACTGCGATGAACCCAGCCCGCGGGCAACCTTCAGCGGGTTGCGACGATCCTTCATGACGGTGTCCTTCGCGCTCATGCCGCACCTCCGGCCGTCAGTACATACGCCCATACCAGCACGGTAAGCACAATGCTGCCGGCGACCGACAACCAGCTGGAGCGCACGAACTGGGGAATCTCGTAACCGAGGCCGACATCCTGGATCAGATGACGGATGCCGTTGCACAGGTGATAGAACAACGACCAGCTCCAGCCGACCAGCAACACCATGCCGACCGGGCTGCCGATGATGCTCTTGAAGTGGTTGAAACTTTCCTCGCCAGCGGCCAGGTGCAGCAGACCGCCGACCACCAGCAGGCTGCCGACGGCCAGCGCGATGCCGGTGGCCCGATGCAGGATGGAACTCATCATCTGCACCTGCCACTTGTAGACCTGGAGATGCGGGGAGAGCGGTCGTTGCGTGTCTGCCATGGCGGCTATCCTGAGTGGAATCGCTGATGTCCGTGCCACATCGTCCCCTGTTCCCACACGCGACAACGATCGCCGCGGCGTTCGCTCAGAAATCGATGCAGCGTCCGTTCTTTTCCCAATCGCCATAGCGGGTGGGATCAGGTGCCGGTCGCTCCATCAGCACGTTGTCCTGCGCCGGCTTGACAGGCACGGCAACCGATTCCGTCGGAACGGAGGCAGCTATGGACTCGATGGCGAAGGAGGTATCGGACATGATTTTTGTTAGCCGCCAAAGGTTAATACTTGCGGCAAAGCAGCACAACCTTGACAAGCATCGCCGCGATTGCCGCCACCGGGATACTTGTGTCCGCCATCGACCACCCCAATCCTGATGGCCCTATGCCGACTCTTCATCCTGCCGAAACCCTGCTGATCGAAGGCCCGGACGCGATCGCATTCGCGCACGCCCAGTTCAGCAGCAAGGTCAACTCGCTTGCTATCGGTGACTGGCAATTCAGCGCCTGGCTCGACCCGCAAGGTCGCGTGCGTGCGCTGTTCCACCTGGCACGAATTGACGCTGACCGTTTGCTGCTGCTGCTGCGCGGTGGCAATGCCGCAGCGATGGCTGAAGCACTGCGACGCTACGTGTTCCGCTCGAAGCTGACGCTGACTGCGTTGCCATCACGCAACCTGGCTAGCGGCCCTGCCCATCCGATGTACGCCATCCTCGGCGAAGCCGACACGCTTGCAATCGGCTGCGGCGGGCACAGTCTGCAGATCACTGACGAAAGTAATGCCGACGAAAAATGGCATCCGCAACAACTGCGTGATGGCTGGCCATGGTTGCCCGCTCGGCAATTGAATGAGTTGCTGCCATCTGCATTGTCGCTGCAGCGCCTGCAGGCGGTGGCTGTCGACAAGGGTTGCTACCCCGGCCAGGAAATTGTGGCTCGACTGCATTACCGCGGTGGCCACAAACGGCATCTGCATGGCGTCGAATTGTCGCAGCCGGTCATGCCTGGTGAATCATTTCATCGTGACGGACACGAAGCAGGATGCGTGCTCGATGTGATCGCTACCGACGAGCGTATCGAAGCACTGGTTGTACTGAACGACGACGTCGCGGCGAAGGCAATTGACGGAAGACTGAATTTCGCGGACACCGAACTGGTGATGCGCCTCATGACATCCTGGCCCGCGTGACACGTGGAGACTTAACGATGATCAGTGCACGTAACGAGAAGATTTCGTCAATGAAATGTGAGCGCGAAATGAACCTGATTGTGTTGGCACTTGCCAGCGGTGAAATGCGCCACTAGGCTCCGTCGATCGAATATCGCGGTATCCGGAACACGGGGTACCGAAATGCGCGACGAACCGGAAGAATCCGGATCGGCGCGACCCGGCGATAGTAATCACCGGATGACATATCTGCTTCACCATCATGAGGCGGAGCAGTTGCAGGCAACACGGCCGACCCGGCACGCGCAACGCCCTTGCAGCACCTCTTCCGATCGGCATCGAAACCGCCGCTCGAACCGCCACAATCCCGTGGCAAAGCGCCCAACCACAAGTTTCGGTTGTGGCGATTGATCCAGGTGGAACGGCCTGCCCGCCCGTCCACCGCAATGGCGCACAAAGCTTGCAGTCTGCTTTGCGCGTACAGCACGTTGGAGGCAGAAACTTGAAACTTTCCATGTTGTTGTGGCTGACGTCACTGATGCCCCAACCAGTCGCGGACCAGGCCTGCCTGGCCACTACCGTGTATCTGGAAGCACGCAGTGAACCGACCAACGGCCAGCTGGCCGTGGCAGAAGTCGCACTTCGCCGCCGTGACCGCGGCAGCTGGGGCAATACCGTCTGCAAGGTGGTGACGGCGCCGCATCAGTTCGCGACCACGACCACGCCAGGCTCGTTCGATGTCATCAATCTCGAGGCCTTCAGCAAGGCGTGGCAGATTGCCGGCAAATCGATTCACAACTGGCAATTGCCGTTGGCGCAACGCCGCATGCTGGTACCACGCGCCGATCATTTCGCCACGATCGCCGTCTCTCCGGCATGGTCGCGCAATCGGCCCAGCATCACGATTGGCGAGCACGCCTTCTATGCGGTGAACTGACACATCGCGCGACTCATTGAATACCGTCTGTCAGACGCATAAAAAGGCCATCACATGATGGCCTTTTTATTTGGACGTCCATACGTATGGACGTCCTTTCATGAATTGAAATCAGCGTGGGTAAACCTGGTCGCCGCGAATCTCGACATAGTCGCCATTGCGGAAGCCCGGGTTGTCACGCTGGGTCACCGTCGCGTACTGGCCATTGTCCAGTCGCACCACAATGCGCCACGCCGCACTGTCGCCATCGCTGCGCTTGCCCACCTGGTTGCCGATGACGCCGCCAGCTACCGCACCGCCAACAGTGGCAGCCGTTCTGCCGTCGCCCTTGCCGATCGTGCTGCCGAGCACACCACCGGCGACAGCGCCGATCACCGCACCCAGCGTGCCGCCGTTGCGATTGCCACCACTGATATAAACCTGCTGCACATCCTGTACTACGCCACAGCTCTGGCAGCGCATATTCCGATTGCCGTAGTTGCCCTGTTGTCCCTGATAACCGTTGCCACGATTGTAATTGCCTTGGTTACCGTAAGGTGCGGTAACGCAACCTGCAAGGGCAATACCGGCAACCATCACGGCAGCCATGGCGAACTTGCTTGATCGTGCATTCATGGTGAGTCCTCTTTTTTGCTGTGGCAACTCAACGAGCGTCGGATACCGCCGTCACACCTTCCTGCACCTGCACCCGATCGCCTGGATCATGATCCATGCGGATCGTGCGGGTGACGCCCTTGTACACATAACGCACGTCATAACCAACGATCTTGCTGGGATTGCTGACCGTGCTGCACTCGCGCTGCACGGAGGTGGTCACCTGGCCACGCTGATGATTGGCTTCGATACGATTGCCGGCATAACCGCCACCCACCGCACCAGCCACGGTGGCAAGCGTGTTGCCCCGGCCGCCACCCACCATGTGGCCAAGCAGTCCACCAGCCACCGCACCGACCGCGGTGCCGGCAATCCGATGCTGATCCTTCGGCGGCGCGGTATGCGTGACGGTTTCATCGTGACAAACCCGCCCGGTGCCGTTCACCCGCACCGGATCGACACTCACCACCTGAGCGTACCTGGCGCCATTATCCGAACTGGTCACCGCATCATTTGCAGCGCCTGATGTGGCGGCAAAGCCGCCGGGAGCACCCGAATCGCTGGAGGTCACAGCGTCCGCGCTGCGGTTGCAGGCCGATACGCTCATCGCAAGTGCAGCGGCGATGCCGGCATTGAGTACATTGACCATCAACCTGTTCATCACAATCCTCTCCTGTGTTTATTGCTGCCATACCCGGTGTGGTGCGCACTTTCGCAATTACCTGCGCCGCCATTGAACCGTTATCCAACTGAATCAGGCCTAGCTCGCTTTCGTTACGTTATCTTCACGCAGATCCTGTGGAAGCTGCTGCTCATGTCCGGAATCTCAGCATGCCAAGTCTGATCGACAGCCACGTGCACCTCGACGATGTCGCCTATGCTGCCGACCGCGAAGCCGTGATCGGGCGCGCACGGGATGCCGGCATCGACCAGATGATCGTGCCGGCCGTCGACGCCGTCAGCTGGCCGCGGATCAAGGCGCTCTGTGCAGATCATCCCGCCCTGTTCCCGGCCTTCGGCCTGCACCCGATGTACCTCGCACAACATGCGCCCGAACATGTCGATGCGTTGTGTTCATGGCTCGATCACGCCAACGCGGTCGCCGTCGGCGAGATCGGCCTGGATTTCCATGTGCAAGGGCTCGATCACGATCTGCAGCGACATTACTTCGTCAGCCAGCTGACGCTGGCGCGCGCGCGGAAGCTGCCCGTGATCGTGCATGCGCGCGCCGCACTGGAGGAAGTGACCCACACGCTGCGCCGGACCGGCGATCTGCGCGGCGTGGTGCACAGCTTCTCCGGCAGCGAGCAGCAGGCCCGGCACTTGTGGGACATGGGCTTTTGCATCGGCATTGGCGGCCCGGTGACCTACGAGCGCGCGCAGCGCCTGCGCCGCATCGTCGCTCAGATGCCGATCGAGTTCCTGCTGCTGGAGAGCGATGCGCCGGACCAACCCGATGCAGCCCATCGCGGGCAGCGCAACGAACCGGCACGTGTCGCCGAGGTGCTGCGCTGCATAGCAGCGCTGCGCAACGAACCGGAGGCCATGATTGCCGCAGCCACGACGGCCAATGCCCGCCGTCTGTTCGATCTGGATCGGCACAGCGGAGCGCGCGCCGGCCTTGTTCCCGACTGACACTTGCGGACGATGTCGCGCTTGCTATATTTTATTTCATCAGTGAAATATGAATTGGTGAAATGGCTCGACTGACAAATTGCATCGCGATGATGGACGAGGGTATCGGACGGGTGAGCCAGATCATCCCGCAGATGCCGGCGGTCGAGGCTCGCCTGTGTCGACTGATGCTGATGGTGGGCAGCAGTCTCGAGGAAGGGCTCGAGTTCAAGCTCAAGCCATACAAGCTCAACCACAGCGAATTTCTCACCCTGATGATCCTGTACAGCCGCCCGGACGGCAGCTCGACACCGGGCGAACTGTGCGAATTTGCCACCCAGGGCGCCACCAACATGACGCGTATCGCCAATGCACTGGTCAAGCGCGGCCTGATCACCCGTGGCGCCAGCGCGGAGGATCGCCGCCGCGTATTGATCCGCATCACGGCCGCCGGCCGACGCTTCGTGCAGAAGATGCTGCCGCCGATGTTTCCCCGCGTCAGCGCGATGTTTGCCGACTTCAGCGAGACCGATACACGCACCCTGGACCGCTTGCTGCGCAAGCTCGCCCACAATCTCGATCAGCTGGATCCGGACGCCCGGGCATGAAGGCCAAGCAATGAAGAAAGTCCTGATGAAAAACACTTTGTTTCACCACGCTGCCGCCGCGACCGCACTGACCCTGCTGCTGGCCGGCTGCGCGATACCGGCCCGACTGCATCACCCGGGCTTGCGCGACGATGTGCCGCTTGCCGGCTTGCAGGCGCCCACTCGCGCCGGCTGGCCGGCTGCCGAATGGTGGCGCGGCTATGGCGATCCGCAGCTGGACCAGCTGATCACGATCGCCATGCAGCATTCGCCGGATCTGGAACAGGCGCACAGCCGCGTGGTGAATGCCGAGCAATCGGTGCGGCTCGCCGCCGCCCAGGCTGGCCTCAACGTCAATGGCAATGCGCAGTTCGAGCGTCAGCGGCTCAGCGAGAACGGCATCATCAGCCTGCTGCCGAAAACCATCGGCATCGATCCCTGGTACAACCAGAGCGACCTCGGCCTGCAGGCGAAATACACTTTCGACTGGTGGGGCAAGAAGCGCTCGAGCATCGACGCCGCGCTCGATCAGGCGCATGCCGCCGAAGCGCAACGCAGTGCCGCCGCGCTGACGATCCAGAATGCCGTGGCCGATACCTACTTCGGCTGGCAGGGCGATCAGGCACGCCTGGCACTGTCCTCCCAGCTGGTGAGTGCGCAGGAAAAGTTCGTGCGCATCGCCAGGCTGCGCGTGGCGCAGGGCGTGGATCTCGCCGATACCGCGCAGCAGGCCAGGGCGCAGCTCGCGGCGGCGCGCGAGATGCACGTCGCGCTGCAGGGCTCGGCCGAGATCCGCAAGGTGGCGCTGGCCTCGCTGCTCGGCATTGCGCCAGCGGATCTGCCCACCTTGCAGGCACGACCGCTGCCCGAAGTGGACAGTCGCATTCCCGCTGACGCACGACTCGACCTGATCGCGCGTCGCCCCGACATCGCCGCCAGCCGCTGGCAGGTCGAAGCCGCGTTGAAGCAGACCGATGTGGCGCGCGCGCAGTTCTTCCCGGACATCGGCATCAGCGCCATGGCCGGACTGTCCAGCATCGACCTGGGCAAGCTGATCGAGGCAGGCAGCCGCACCTTCGCGCTGACTCCCGCGCTGCATCTGCCGATCTTCGAAGGCGGCCAGCTGAAGGCCAATTACGGCGTCAGCAAGGCCCAGCTCGCCGCCGCCGTGGCGCAATACAACAGCACCGTGGTCGGTGCCGCGCGCGAGGTGGCGACCCAGGCGCTCACCGCGCAACAGATCGCCGCGCGACGCAAGGAACAGTCCGCGCAGATCACCGCCAACCAGCGCCTGCTCGCCACCGCGAAGGCACGCGCGCGTCAAGGTGTGCGTGATGCACGCGAAGGCATTGCGGCGGCCGCGCAGTTGCTGCAGCAACAGGACGATGCCGCCAGCCTGCAGGCGCAGGCTGTTTCCACCGACCTGGCCCTGATCAAGGCGCTCGGCGGTGGTTACCGCAGCACCGGCGAGACCGACAGCGCCAGCCCGACATCCCCCACCCATTCAAATCCGTCCGGAGACGACGCCCATGAGCGCCACTGAGTCCGACAAGAACGCCACCGAAGCTGCTGACGACAATGACAGCGGCCTGGCGGCAAAGAATCCGGCCAAGCGCCGCAAGACCCTGTTGATCCTGCTGCTGGTGTTCGTGCTGATCGGGGTGATCTGGCTGCTGCTGTGGCTGTTCGTGTTTTCCAAGCGCGTGACCACCGACAACGCGTACGTGAGCGGCAACCAGGTGGCCATTTCGGCCCAGGTGCCGGGCACCGTGGTGGCGATTCTTGCCGACGATACCCAGCACGTCGAAGCCGGCCAGATCCTGGTCAAGCTGGACAGCACCGATGCCAGCGTGCGCCTGAGCCAGGCGCGCAGTGCGCTGGCCCAGGCGGTGCGGCAGGTGCGCCAGCAGACCGACTCCGCCAGCGGCAGCGATGCCGCGGTGGCTGCACGCCAGATCGACCTGAAGAAGGCCGAAGCCGATCTCAAGCGGCGCCTGCCACTGATCGCCGAACAGGCCGAGGCACCGGAAACCATTCAGCACCTGCGTGACGGGGTTGATCAGGCACGCGCCGCGCTGACCTCCGCGCAGGCGCAGGCGTCGGCCGAACATGCCTCGATCGAGGGCACCGACACCGCCAACAACCCGGCCGTGCTGCAGGCCCGCGCGAATTTCCGCGCGGCCTGGGTGGCGGCGCAGCGCAACGCGATCTTCGCGCCGGTTTCCGGCTACGTGGCACAGCGCAGCGTGCAGTTGGGCAACAGCGTGCAGGCCGGCCAGCAGTTGATGACCGTGCTGCCGCTGCACGATCTGTGGATCGACGCGAATTTCAAGGAAAGCCAGCTGCGCCATGTCCGCATCGGCCAGCCGGCCAAGGTCGAGGCCGATCTCTACGGCGGCAGCGTCGAATACCACGGCAAGGTGATCGGTCTGGGTGCCGGCACCGGCAG
>DAIMGD010000074.1:0-10131 GCA_036724165.1 Rhodanobacter sp. | reverse complement strand
TCCAAAGCATTAGAGGACTACCGATGAGCAATATTTCCGCCCAACTGGTCAAGGATCTGCGTGAGCGTTCCGGCGCCGGCATGATGGAATGCAAGAAGGCGCTGGTCGAGAACAACGGTGACATCGACATTTCGATGGAGTGGTTGCGCAAGTCCGGCTTGGCCAAGGCCGACAAGAAAGCCAGTCGCGTTGCCGCTGAAGGCCGCATCGTCGCCGCCCAGACCACCGGCAAGGCCGTGCTGGTCGAGATCAACTGCGAGACCGATTTCGTCGGCAAGGACGCCAGCTTCCTGAAGTTCAGCGATACCGTGGCCGACGTCGCGCTGAACTCCGGCGCCGCCGACATCGACGCGCTGAAGGCGGCCGCCTATCCGGGTGCCGGCAACGTCGAGGAAGCCGCCAAGGCACTGATCGCCAGCATCGGCGAGAAGATCGACGTGCGCCGCATGGCGCGCATCGAGAGCACTGGGTTGATCGGCAGCTACATCCACGGTGGCCGCATCGGCGTGCTGGTGGCGCTCAAGGGCGGCTCCGAGGAGCTGGCCAAGGGCATCGCGATGCACGTGGCGGCAATGAATCCGACGCACATCCGTGCCGAGGACGTGCCGGCAGAATTCCTGGCCAAGGAAAAGGAGATCGCGCTGAGCCAGATGTCCGACAAGGAGAAGGCCAAGCCGGCCGAAATCCTCGAGAAGATCATCGCCGGCAAGGTCCACAAGATCGTTTCCGAAGTCACCCTGCTCGGCCAGCCGTATGTGCTGGATACCAATACCACGGTGGCCGATGCGCTGAAGAAGGAAGGCGCAGATGTCGTCTCGGTGGTGCGTCTGGCCGTCGGCGAAGGCATCGAGAGGGTGGAAGAGGATTTCCACGCCGAAGTGATGAAGCAGGCCGGCCTGGCCTGAGCTTCAACGCATGCCGGCAACAGGAAAGCCGCGGGGAACCGCGGCTTTTTTCATGCCGGCTCGCCGGGAAATTCACGCGCGGGAATCGCGCTGGGCGCCATCAGTGGCTCCCTGTTTCTCCCGGCACTCGTTACAATGCGCCTGTTTTGCCCCACACAATCCGGAGATTCCATGAGCGACCAGCCCAAGTTCCATCGCATTATGCTCAAGCTCTCCGGTGAAGCGCTGATGGGCGACGCCGACTACGGCATCGATCCGAAGATGATCGGCCGGCTCGCCGAGGAGATCATCGAGGTGCAGCGCGCCGGCATCCAGATCGGGGTGGTGATCGGCGGCGGCAACATCTTCCGCGGCGCCGGCCTCGCGGCAGCCGGCATGGATCGGGTCACCGGCGATCACATGGGCATGCTGGCCACCGTGATGAATGCGCTGGCCATGCAGGATGCGATCGAGAAGCGCGGCGGCTTCGCCCGCGTGATGAGTGCGATCCAGATCCACGACGTGGCCGAGGACTTCATTCGCCGGCGCGCCATCCGGCACATCGAGAAAGGCCGCATCGTGCTGTTCGCGGCCGGCATCGGCAATCCGTTCTTCACCACCGATTCGGCCGCCGCCTTGCGCGCCGTGGAGATAGGTGCGGACATCCTGCTGAAGGCGACCAAGGTCGACGGCATCTACACCGCCGATCCGACCACGCACCCGGATGCCACGCGCTACGACTGCCTGACCTACGACGAGGTGATCGAGCGCAAGCTGGCGGTGATGGATACCGCGGCGATCGCACTGTGTCGCGACGACCGCATGCCGATGCGCATCTACGACATGACCGTGCCCGGCAACCTGATGCGGATCATGCATGGCGAGCCGATCGGCACCCTGGTCTGCGCGGACTGAGCGCAGCCCGCTGCTATAATCAATTGTCTTGCCAGACCTATCGGGAAACCCCACATGCTCAACGACATCAAGAACGATGCCCAGACCCGCATGGGCAAGAGCATCGACTCGCTCAAGCACGACCTCACCCGCATCCGCACCGGCCGCGCCAGCACCGCGCTGGTCGACAATATCAAGGTGTCCTACTACGGCGCCGACATGCCGTTGACCCAGGTCGCCTCGGTGTCGCTGGCCGATGCACGCACGATCATCGTCACGCCGTGGGAGAAGACCATGGTGGCGCCGATCGAGAAGGCGCTGATGGCTTCCGACCTGGGCATCACGCCGACCACCGCCGGCACCGTGATCCGCCTGAACATGCCGCCGCTCACCGAAGAGCGCCGCCGGGAACTGGCCAAGCACGTCGGCCACGAAGGCGAGAACGCCAAGATCGCGATCCGCAACGTGCGTCGCGATGCGCTGCAGCAGGTCAAGGATCTGCTCAAGGAAAAGCTGATCACCGAAGATGATGAAAGCCGCATCGACGACGAGATCCAGAAGCTGACCGACCGCGCAGTCAAGGACATCGACGGCGTGGTGAAGGCCAAGGAAGAGGAGCTGATGGCGCTCTGAGCGCCATCGCACCCCGCATGACTGGCGCCGTGGCCGACCAGGTTCCGCGCCATATCGCCATCGTGATGGATGGCAATGGTCGCTGGGCCAAGGTGCGGCACCGCCCGCGCAGCTTCGGCCACAACGCCGGTCGCAAGGCCGTCCGCGAGGCGATCGAGTCCTGCCTGCGCGAAGGCGTGCAGGCGCTGACGTTGTTCGCGTTCTCCAGCGAGAACTGGCAGCGCCCGCAGGACGAAGTCGGCGCGTTGATGGGCTTGTTCGTGCGCGCGCTGGACAAGGAAGTCGATGAACTGCACGGCCATGGCGTACGCCTGCGCTTCATCGGCGACCTGAGTGCCTTCGACGAGCCGCTGCGCCAGCGCATGCACGCGGCCATGGCACGCACCGCTGGCAACGACACGCTGCAGGTGAACATCGCGGTGAACTACGGCGGCCGCTGGGATATCGTGCAGGCCAGTCGCCAGGCAGCCACGGCGGTTGCTGCCGGCGAACTGCGCGCCGACGAGATCGACGAGACCCGATTGAACCAGTGGACGAGCCTGGCCGAACTGCCGCCGCTGGATCTGTTCATCCGTACCGGCGGCGAATGCCGCATCAGCAACTTCCTGTTGTGGCAGGTCGCCTACGCAGAGCTGTACTTTACCGATACGCTGTGGCCCGACTTCGATCAGGCTTGCCTGCGCCGGGCCATCGAAGACTATGCACGCCGCGAGCGCCGATACGGCCGCACTGGCGAGCAGGTCGCCACCACTTCCTAAGGATTCCGATGCTCCTCACGCGCGCCCTCACCGCCCTGGTGCTTGCTCCCCTGGTGATCCTGCTCATTCTGCTGTCGCCGATGGCTGTCCTTGCCCTGGTCGCAGCGGCGGCATTCCTGGTCGCGCTATGGGAATGGTCCCAGCTCAGCGGACTGAAAAGCCCTGCGTGGCGCGGCGCATGGTTGATCACGGCTGCCATTGTCTTTGTCCTGTTGTGGTGGGCACGCGCCACCGCGCTGACGCCGCTCTTGCTGGTGGTGGGTGTGGCATGGTGGCTGCTGGCCTGCCTGTGGCTGCGCCACTTTGCGTTCGGCGCCGCGCCCACCCGCGAAAATCTCGCGCTGAAGTTGCTGGCCGGTGCACTGGTGGTGTTCCCGGCCTGGGTCGCACTGGCAAGCATCCATGGCCACGGGCCACACGGTCGATGGTGGACCCTGCTCGCCCTGGTGATCGTGTGGGTCGCCGATATTGGCGCGTATTTCAGCGGCCGCACGTTTGGCAAACGCAAACTCGCGCCGCAGATCAGCCCGGGCAAGACCTGGGCCGGAGCCTACGGCGCGCTTGCCGTCGGGGTACTGGTCACCACGCTGGGCGGCTGGTGGCTCGATGTACGCGGTGCCCGGCTGCTTGCCTTGGCGTTGCTGGGGGCGATCACGGTCAGCGCCTCGATCGTCGGCGACCTGCTTGAAAGTCTGATGAAGCGACATGCCAAGGTGAAGGATTCGGGCACCATCATCCCCGGCCACGGTGGCCTGATGGATCGCCTGGACAGCGTGTTTGCCGCGTTGCCGGTATTCGCCACCGGCTTGCTGCTGCTGGATCTTTAGAGCCTGCCTATGATGAAGAATGTCGCCGTCCTCGGCGCCACCGGTTCGATTGGCGGCAACACGCTCGATGTCATCGCGCGCCATCCGGAACGTTTTCGCGCCACCGTGCTGACCGCGCACCGCCAGGTTGAAGCGCTGGCCGAGTTGTGCGTGCGCCACCGGCCCGAGCTTGCGGTGATCGCCGATCCGGCGCTGGAGGGCGAACTGGCGCGCCGGCTCGCCGCCGCCGGGGTGCACTGCGAGGTGGCCAGCGGCCATGCCGCGCTGAGCGCAGCCGCAGCCAGCACGCTGTGCGATACCGCGGTAGCCGCGATCGTCGGTGCCGCGGGACTGGAGTCCACGCTGGCGGCCGCGCGTGCCGGCAAGCACCTGCTGCTGGCCAACAAGGAAGCGATCGTGATGGCCGGCCCGCTACTGCTGGAGGCCGTCAGCGCCGGTGGTGGCGCCTTGATTCCGGTCGATTCCGAGCACAACGCGCTGTTCCAATGTCTGCCGCCCCAGTGCCTGCCGGGCGGGCGACCCGACCTGGGCAGGAGCGGCGTGCGTCGGCTGATCCTGACCGCCTCGGGTGGCCCGTTTCGCGGCCGCACGCGAGCGGAGCTGGCCCACATCACGCCGGATCAAGCCTGCAAGCATCCGAACTGGGTGATGGGCCGCAAGATCTCGGTCGATTCGGCCACCTTGATGAACAAGGGGCTGGAGGTGATCGAGGCACACCACTTGTTCGCTGCGCCGGTCGAGGCGATTGAAGTGGTGGTACATCCACAGAGCCTGGTGCATTCGCTGGTCGAGTACATCGACGGTTCGGTATTGGCGCAACTGGGCAATCCGGACATGCGCACCGCGATCGCCCACGCTTTGGCGTGGCCGGAGCGAATCGAGGCCGGAGTGACGCCGCTGGATCTGACTGCCGGGCCGCCGCTGGTGTTCGAAGCGCCTGATCTGTCTACCTTTCGTTGCTTGGCACTGGCGTTTCAGGCACTCCGTGCCGGCGGTGATGCCCCGGCGGTGCTGAATGCCGCCAACGAGATCGCGGTGGAGGCCTTTCTGGCCGGCACCCTGCCCTTTCTTTCCATTGCCGACGTCGTCGAGGCCGTTCTAGCGGAACTGCCGGCGCAAGCCGTGGTCGATGTTCAGACCCTTTGTGAACGCGACCGGGTCGCCCGTGAGGCGGCTCGCCGCGTTCTGCGCAATGCTTGCTGATATTCTTGCACTGATGACTTACCTCAACGGCTATTGATGACTTCCTTCTTCGGTCCGGTGTTCTGGTTGCTGGTCACGCTTGGCGTGCTGGTGACCTTTCATGAATTCGGCCACTACTGGGTCGCCCGCCGCTGTGGCGTCAAGGTGCTGCGTTTCTCGGTCGGTTTCGGCAAGGCCATCTGGAAACGGGTGGGCCGCGACGGCACCGAGTACCAGATTGCCGTGATTCCGCTGGGCGGCTACGTCAAGATGCTCGACGCCCGCGAGGGCGAGGTCGATCCCGCTTTGCGCGATCAGGAGTTCACCGGCAAGTCGGTATGGAAACGCATCGCCATCGTCGCGGCCGGCCCGGGTTTCAACCTGATCTTCACCCTGGCGGCGTTCTGGCTGATGTTCGTGTTGGGCCGCCCGGACGTGGCGCCGGTGGTGGCCGCAACCCCGCAAAGCATCGCCGCCAAGGCCGGCATCCAGCCGGGTGACCGCATCCTCGGCATCGATGGCCGGGCGGTGACCTCCTGGACCGATGCGATGGATGCGGTGACCAATGCCCTGCTGGGTCGCTCTCCGTTGCCGCTCACCGTGCGCGGCCGTGACGGTCATGCACGTCAACTGACCTTGCCACTGAACGAATTGCCACCAGGCCAGGACGTGGTCCAGTACCTGGACAAACTCGGGTTGCAACTGGCGCCCCCGCCGGCGATTGCCGCCACGGTGATGGCTGGCCAGCCGGCGGCGCTGGCCGGCATGCGGGGCGGCGATCGCATCGTGAGCGTCAACGGCAAGCCGGTGAGCGACTTCCTCGCGTTCGGCAAGCTGGTACAGGCCGATGCTTCCAAGGCTCCGCAGCTGACAGTCGTGGTGGAACGTGCTGGCCAACCACTGCCGCTGAACGTCACCGTCAAATGGGAGTCGCTGGAAGGTCAGCCGCAGAAATGGGTGATGGGTGTCGGTGCACCGCCGATCGAGCCAGCCACCGTGCGCTATGGTCCGGTCAGGGCGTTGGGTGCGTCGTTCAGTACTACCTGGCGCAACACCACGCAGACCTTCGGCATGCTCGGCAAGATGCTCACCGGCGAGGCTTCGACCAGAAACCTTTCCGGGGTCATCGGTATCGCCGAAGTGGCCAATGCGTCGGCCAACATGGGGTTGCCCTGGTTCCTGCAGTTTCTGGCGCTGGTATCGCTGAGTCTGGCGATTCTCAACCTGTTGCCGATCCCGGTCCTGGATGGCGGGCACCTGCTGTATTATCTTGTCGAGTTGATCAAGGGCAGTCCGGTCAGCGAGCAGACAATGATTGTCGGTCAGTACATCGGGCTGGCATTGCTGTTCACCCTGATGGGGCTGGCTTTCTACAACGATATCCACCGCATGCTGCTGTCGTGACGCCGATGGCCGGCGACAGCAGCATGTCGGCGACACATCAGCCAGCGGCAGCGAAGCGCGGCGGTGCGTCAACCGAAGCACTTCTGCGGTGGATTGCAGACTCTCTTTCGAGGCAGGGCCTGGCCCTGCCTCATGCGTTGATCGGGGCGGCCGCGCTGGCTGCTCCATCGAAATAACCCAACGGAATCGACGATGAAGCGTATCGCCGCGCTGATCCTGCTTGCCTCCCTCTCCGCCAATGCGTTTGCGTTCGACCCGTTCGTGGTGTCGGACATCCGCATTGACGGTCTCAGCCGTATTTCCGCCGGTACCGTGTACAACTACCTGCCGGTAAGCAAGGGCGACCGGCTGACCAACGACGAGGCCCAGAAGGCCATACGCGCGTTGTACCAGACCAAATTCTTCAGCGATGTGGAATTGGATCGCGACGGCGACATCCTGGTGATCAAGGTGGTCGAAAGGCCGTCCATCGCCAAGCTGACCCTGCGCGGCAACAAGGACATCAAGACCGACGACCTGAAGAAGGGCCTGAAAAATATCGGCTTGGCAAAAGGCGATACCTTCGATCGACTGGCACTGGACAACGTGCAGCAGGAACTGATCCGCCAGTACTACAACCGTGGCAAGTACAACGTGTCGGTAACTCCACACGTGACCCGACTGGAACGCAATCGCGTGGCCGTGGACATCGAGATCCGCGAGGGCAAGCCTGCCAAGATCAAGGAACTCAACATCCTCGGCAACCATGCGTTCGCCGACAAGGACATCCGCTCGGGTTTTGAATCGAACACGACCGGCCTGCTGTCCTGGTACTCGAAGGACGACCAGTACTCGCGCGAAAAACTTTCCGGCGACCTTGAGAAGCTGCAGTCCTATTACATGAATCGCGGTTATGCCGATTTCGGCATCGATTCCACGCAAGTGGCTATCGCACCGGACAAGCGTGCGATGTACATCGACGCCAGCGTGAAGGAAGGCGAGATCTACAAGGTCACCGACGTCAAGCTGCTCGGCACACTGATTCTGCCGGAAGCCACCTTGCGTCAGTTGTTGTACGTCAAGACGGGCGACACCTTCAACCGTGCTGCCATCGAGGCCAGCAGCAAGGCGATCAAGGCGATTCTGGCCAACATCGGTTACGCCTATGCCAAGGTCACGCCGCTACCCAAGCTCGACAAGGACAAGCGGACCGTTGCGCTGACGCTTTACATCGAGCCCGGCCAGCGCGTGTACGTGCGCCGAGTGGTGTTCCAGAGCAATACCCGCACCGAAGACAATGTACTGCGTCGCGAGATGCGTCAGCTTGAAGGCTCCTGGTATTCGCAGGCGGCCATCGATCGTTCCAAGATCCGTCTGCAGCGACTCGGCTATTTCAAGACCGTCGACATTGACAAGAAGCTGGTGCCGGGCACGCAGGATCAGGTGGACATCAACGTCAAGGTCGAGGAGCAGTCCGCCGGCAGCCTGCAGTTCGGCGTGGGCTTCTCGCAGTACTCCGGCATCATCCTGAACGCCTCGGTGTCGCAGAACAATCTGTTCGGCAGCGGCGACAGCTTCTCGGTCAGCGGCGAGCGCAGCACCTACTACACCCGCTTCAGCGTCAACTACTACAACCCGTACCTGACCGACAACGGCGTGGGTATCGGTTACACCGCCAGCTATTCAAAAACCGACTTTGGCAATACGGATTTCGCGAATTACGCGACCAGCGCCAAGAGTTTCTCCAGCTACCTGGGCATACCGATCACCGAGACCGATGCCTTGCGCGTCGGCCTGGGCATCAGCAGCAACAAGGTCAACCTGATTCCGGGTTTCAGCCCTCAGGTTCTGATCGATTACCAGAACGAAATCGGCCAGCAGACGCTGCATACATGGACCGGCACGCTGGGCTGGAACCACGACACCCGCAACGGTTACTGGGCACCGACCCGCGGTGGCCTGATCTCGGTATCGACGGATGTCGCGCTGCCCGGCTCGACCGTGCAGTACTGGAAACTGAGTGCGGAAGCCAATCACTACTGGCCGATCGGCAAGGGCTTCGTGCTCTATCTGGACGGCCAGCTTGGCTACGGCAAGACCTACGGCGGCAACGGCATCGACGATGCAAGCCTCGCCACACTCAGGGCCAACACCACCGATCACAGCATCGTGGACATGCGTCAGGACTTCCCTTTCTGGCAGAACTTCTACTCCGGTGGTGTGCGGGACGTGCGCGGATTCCAGGACAACACGCTGGGACCGCGTGTCTGCATCAGCCCCGCCGCGACAGAACAAAAGAATGGTCTGTGCACCGACGGTTCCTACGCGCAACCGATCGGCGGCGCGTTCAAGGTGCTGGGAACATCCGAGTTGTACCTGCCGCTGCCGTTCCTCAAGGACACCAACACGGCTCGCGTCTCGGTGTTCATGGATGTCGGCAATGCCTATTCCAGCTATCAGAGTTTCGATGCGAGCACGTTGCGCGCATCGGCCGGCGTGTCGCTGCACTGGCAGGCGCCGATCGGTCCGCTGATCATCAGCCTCGCCGTGCCGTTCAGGGCCAAGACCGATGACAGCCATTACGAGGAACGCCTGCAGTTCACCTTTGGCAGCCAGTTCTGATGATGAAGCTCGGCGCACCGGCGTCCCGCCGGGCGCCGATGTGCGGAGCATGCCGTTGACCACGATCATCCATTCACTGAGTGAACTGGCCGAACGCTTTGGGCTTTCGCTGCATGGCGATGGCAAACGTCAGATCGAAGGCGTCGGTACGCTGGCCAGCGCCACCCCGGGCCAGTTGGCCTTTCTATCCAACAGCAAGTACACCGCACAACTGGCCGTTACGCATGCCGGCGTGGTGGTGCTGCGCGAGGAAAACCTTGCCGACTGTCCGACCGCGGCGCTGGTCGCCAGGGATCCGTACGTGGCCTATGCCAGGATTGCCGCGTTATACGAACGGCTGCCAGCCGCACCGCCAGGCATCCATCCCAGTGCAGTGATTGCCGCCGGTGCGCGCGTCAGCAGCACGGCCAGCATTGGCCCCTGCTGCGTGGTGGAGGATCGCGCGGTGATCGAGGACGGTGCCGTCCTTGGCCCCCATTGCATCATCGGCGAGGACTGCACGGTCGGCGTGCAGTCGCGGCTGGTGGCACGCGTCACCCTGGTTGCCCGGGTGACACTGGGCAAACGCGTGCTGATCCATCCCGGCGCCGTGCTTGGCTCGGACGGTTTCGGCCTCGCCTTCGATCGTGACGCTTTCGATCACGGCGGCTGGATCAAGTTGCCGCAACTGGGCGGCGTGCGCGTCGGCGATGACTGCGAGATCGGCGCCAACACCACGATCGACCGCGGCGCGCTGGACGACACGATCCTCGAGGAGGATGTGCGGCTGGACAACCAGATCCAGATCGCCCACAACGTTTTTGTCGGCGCACATACCGCGATGGCTGGCTGTGCCGCCGTGGCCGGCAGCGCCAGGATCGGCCGCTACTGCATGATCGGCGGCAATGCCGGGGTGCTCGGCCATCTGGAACTGGCCGATCGGGTTACCATTACCGCCAAGAGCCTGGT
>DAIMGD010000073.1:0-10149 GCA_036724165.1 Rhodanobacter sp. | reverse complement strand
GCGGGCAGCGTCAGCAGCCGACAACCGAGGGCTTCGAGCGCCCGCTGATAGTCGTGATGCTGTTCGCCGGCACGTCCGACATCGATCGGCACGCGCGGGACGTACGACAACTCGCAGCCGCCAAGCGCGGGGCTCACTTCACGGGCAAGGGCAATCCACATGGCTCTTCCTCGGAACGGTGCGACACGCTGGTCGCGGATTCAGGGCTGACGGGAACGCCATGCGGCCAGCGATTCCCGATAGCGTTCGAGCGCCTCCTCGTAGACATCGAACACGCAGCGTGCACAACCTTCGCCGCAGCAATCGGCGGCATCCGGCTCGGACGGGCGCTGCGGCGGTGGATCGCTGATGCCCGCATCATCGTCGTGCCCCGGATTCACGCTTTCTCTCCTGCGGCAAACACCAAGGCCCGCACGGTCACCGCCATCGCCTCAGCGGCATCACGTGTCGGGCCCAGAGCCAGGATCCGCACGGCAACTTGCCTCGTGCGGCCTGACACGACCTGCGCGACGGCTGCGGTTATTTCGCCGGCTTGCGGAAGCGGTACATGAACTGATCGGTGTGGCCGCGTATCGACTTGTCGAACACCTTGATCGTATGCGGGTCGGCCGGATTGCGCAGCGCATTGCTCTCGCCGTCAAAGACGAAGCCGGCCGCTTCCACCTGCTGTTTCACGATCGCCGGGTCAATGCGATGCAAGGAGTCGGTGTCGGCCATGCCGGAACCGACCGGCGCGACATGGTCGATGATCACCCACAGGCCGCCGGGCTTGAGCGCGTCGAACACCTGCTTGTTGAGCACCGCAGGATCGACATGCCCCATGAACTTGTCCGGGTAGTCGTGGTAGTTCTGCGAGGTGAACACCATGTCAACCGGTTCCGGCGCGCTCAGCTGGTTCGCCGGCTGGGTCAGCACGCTGACGTTGGCGTAGTGCGGATCGGTGGCGAGCTTTTGCGAACCGGTCACGTCGTCGGCGTCCTCTTTCGCGTATTCGTTCGGCCATACCGTGTAGACATGGCCGGCCGAGCCCACGAGCGCGCTGAACACGCGGGTGAAATAGCCGCTGCCGGGGATCAACTCCAGCACCTTCTGGCCCGGCTTGACCTCCGCAAACATCATCACCGCGGCGATCCTGCGGCGCGCATCATTGGATTTATCGGCCTGCCGGGCGGGGTCGTTGACCGCCTTGGCCACGGTGGCGGAAATCGCGCCGCTGTGCAGGTTCGAGACTCCGGCCAGCGCCACGGCAGGAAGCGCAAGGGCAATCACTAAAGCAAGCATGGTGGGACGCATGACGTACTCCATCGTGGGCAAGGTGACGTGGATTGTGCTCCCGAATCGCGCGGACGGCCCTGTGCCGAGTGGCATGGGCATCCGCGGCCACGATTGGTTATCTTGGAAGCCCCATGGAGTTATCCGCCGCGCCCGCAGGTCGTTTTCTCGCTACGCGACAGTTGCCGGTCAGGCTGGTAAAACAAGGGATGTCACCTCACCGGGAACCGACCCAGGAGAGCACAATGCGGGTATTTCGCGATGGATTCATGTTGGGGGGCATGCTGCTGCTGGCGGGCCTGCCGGCCGCAGTGCACGCGCAAACGAGCGCGCAGTGGCTGGAACGGCAGTCCGAAGCTTCGCGCAAGTCCGAGGCGATCATGCATGAGGCCGAGGCTCGCAGCGGTCTACTGGCCCAGTATCAGGTGATGCTCAATGCCAATGTTCACTATAACGACACCGCCTTTCGGCTGATTTTCGGCCAGTACCTGAGCTGGTACCAGACCTTCATCGGCGACTATCCCAGCGCCTCGGCCAGCTTTTCCATCAGGCAGAGCCCATCGGCGGATGATCACGCCTCGCCGCTATCCGACAGCAGCTATTCGGCGGTGCCGGCGCTTGAAGCGATTCCCGAACTGGCCAGAAATTACCGTGCGGTCTTCTTCAACGAGGCACACAACGTGCCGCTCACGCGCACGCTGACCGTGCAGCTGCTCAGTAAATTGCGGCAGGAGGGTTTCAACTACTTCGCCGCCGAGACGCTGTACCAGACGGATACCAAACTCAAGTCACGCGGGTATCCGACCAAGGAAAGCGGCTTCTATACCGAGGAGCCGATCTGTGCGGAAATGGTGCGTACCGCGCTGAAGCTGGGGTTCACCGTGGTGGCCTACGAGGCACTCTCCGACGCCACCGGCGACGCCCGCGAAAAAGAGCAGGCCGACAATCTCTATCGCCAGGTATTCAAGAAGGATCCGCATGCGCGATTGGTGCTCGACGCCGGTTACGCACATATCCAGGAATCGGGACGTTTCCTTGGCGGCTCGTCGATGGCCGAATACCTGCACAAGCTTTCCGGCATCGATCCGCTCACGGTGGAGCAGACGATGCTGTTTCCGCACGAGATGAGTCAGGACGATCACCCCTACTACCGCGACATCATCCGGAAACTGCAGCCTGCCGCCCCGCTCGTTTTCATGGACAAGGCCGGCAAGCCCTGGACGTTACGTGACGGCTATGACGTCAGCGTCATTTTCCCGGCCCAGAAGCTGGTACGTGGCCGGCCAACCTGGGCCAGTCTCGGCGATCTGCGCAAACCGTATTTTGTAAGCGGTGAACGTTGCGAGCATGACTACCCGTGCCTGGTCGAGGCGCGTTATGCCAACGAAGGTGTGGATGCGATTCCTGCAGATCTCCTCGTGCTCGACCCGATTCCACTCAATGACACGCAGGAAGACCATGTGCGCTTCCACCAAAGTGCCCCACTCGGCACGCTTTATTTGCGGCCGGGCAAATACAAACTGACCATGACCGACCAGAAAAACCATGTGCTTTTCGAGCAGGACATCACCGTTCCGGCAAATGCCGTCGGCGCACCGGAAGCATCCGTACCGACCCAGCCGGCTCAGCCCACCCATGCATAGTGCGTGCGCCATCGGCGTGCCCGACCGCGTGACCAATTGAATTCTCGTGAATGAAACCAGATGTCTGGGTGGGCCGATCAGCCCGATACACCCGGACAGCAATCAACCGATGGGGAGTGGGATGGCATGACGCGATTGAAAATCCAGCCGCTGCTGACGCTGGCCTGTGTGCTGGCGACCTTTGCTGCGACCGCAACCAACAGTGACGCCAGCCATGGCGACGGCAGCATGCTTGGCTTCACCACCAGCGAGGTGGCGAAACAGCAAAGCCTGGAGCAGCGCTTCGACGCGCAGCTCGATCCCGCCGACCAGCGCAACTGGCTCAAGCAGATGTCGTCGCAGCCCAACCAGGTAGGCGCGCCGCACGACAAGGCCAATGCCGAATTCATGCTGGCGAAATTTCGCGAATGGGGCTGGGATGCGCACATCGAAACCTTCAGCGTGCTGTATCCCACGCCCAAGAAAGTGGCGCTGGAATTGCTGGGGCCCAAACCCTACCGCGCCCAGCT
Source organism: Rhodanobacter sp. (assembly GCA_036724165.1). Classification (GTDB taxonomy): domain Bacteria; phylum Pseudomonadota; class Gammaproteobacteria; order Xanthomonadales; family Rhodanobacteraceae; genus Rhodanobacter. Next base: position 6,725 of record DAIMGD010000073.1, on the reverse strand, counting down.
CAGCGAACCGGCGATCGCCGGCGATGCCACCTCAAGCATTCGCGAAGGCACCCTGCCGCCCTATAACGTCTATGGTGGCGACGGCGATGTCACCGCCGCGCTGGTATATGCCAACTACGGCATGCCGGACGACTACAAGGAACTGGCCCGCCGCGGCATCGACGTGCGCGGCAAGATCGTCATCACCCGCTACGGCGGCGGCTGGCGCGGGCTGAAACCCAAGCTCGCGCAGGAACACGGCGCAGCCGGCTGCCTGATCTATTCCGATCCGCACGATGACGGTTACGCCCAGGGCGATGTCTATCCGCAAGGTGGCTGGCGCCCGCCGCAGGGCGTGCAGCGCGGCTCGGTGGCCGACATGCAGCTGTATCCCGGCGATCCGCTGACACCCGGCGCGGGTTCCACAGCCGATGCCAAACGGCTGGCGATCAAGGACGCGAAAACGATCCTGAAGATTCCGGTGTTGCCGATTTCCTATGCCGACGCCACGCCGCTGCTGCAGTCACTGGCCGGCCCGGTGGCGCCGGCCGGCTGGCGCGGCTCGTTGCCGCTGACGTATCACATCGGCCCCAGCGTGGCCAGGGCACACATGACGGTGCAGTCGGACTGGGGCCAGAAACCGGTCTATGACGTGATCGCCATGCTCAGGGGTTCCACCTCGCCGGATCAGTGGATCGTGCGCGGCAACCATCATGACGGCTGGGTATTCGGCGCCTGGGACCCGCTGGCCGGCAACGTCGCCTTGATGGCGGAAGCCAAGGCCATAGGCGGCCTGGTCAAGCAGGGCTGGCGGCCACAACGCACCCTGGTTTACGCCAGCTGGGATGGCGAGGAGCCCGGCCTGCTGGGCTCGACCGAATGGGCCGAGACGCACGCCAAGGAGCTGCAGGCCAAAGCCGTGCTGTATGTCAACTCGGATACCAACGGCCGTGGCTTTCTCGGTGCCGGCGGCAGTCATTCGCTGCAGCATCTGGTCAACCAGGTGGCGGACGGCGTGACCGATCCGGAAACCAGGGTCAGCGTGCGCGAACGCCTGCGCGCGCACATGCTGGTCGACGGCTACGGCAAGGATGCGAAACCCGAGGCCAAGGCCATCGCCAAATTGGCTGCCGAAGGCGGCGACGTGCCGATCCAGGCGCTGGGCTCCGGCTCCGACTACAGCGCGTTCCTGGAACATCTGGGTATCGCCTCGCTCGACCTCGGCTTTGGCGATGAGGATGACAATGGTGGCATCTACCATTCGCTGTACGACTCGTACGACCACTACGTGCGCTTCGGCGACCCGACCTTCGAATATGGCGTGGCACTGGCCAAGGTCGCCGGCCACATCGTGCTGCGCACGGCCGACGCCGATGTGCTGCCGCTGCGCTTCGGCGATTTCAGCCAGCAGCTCGACCGCTATGTCGGCGAGCTGCACAAGCTGGTCGACGGCACCCGCAAGGCCACCGAGCAGCAGCATCAGTTGCTCGACCAGCACGCGTTCACGCTCGATGCCGATCCGACCCGGCCAGTCGCGCCACCGGAGCGCGACTCCGACATGCCGGCGATCGATCTTGCACCGCTGGATCAGGCCGCGAAACAGCTCAAGCAAAGTGCACAGGCTTATGACGTGGCCTACGCCAAACGCGCTGCGGCCGACTTCAACATGCCGGTAGCGCAACAGCAGAAGTTGAATATGCTGATGGGACGCATGGAGCAGGCGCTGACCGATCCCGCTGGCTTGCCGGCTCGCCCGTGGTTCAAACACTTCATCTACGCGCCCGGCATGCTCACCGGCTACGGCGTCAAGACCGTGCCTGGCGTGCGCGAGGCGATCGAGGCGCGGCGCTGGGACGAGGCCAACCGGTACGCTGTCGTTACCGCCAAAGTGCTCGATCGGTACCGTGCTCAGCTCGATCAGCTGACCGCGTTGTTGAACAAATAGCCATAAGCTCTGGCGCATGGCGTCCCAAAAAAGGCGATCCCGTATGGATCGCCTTTTTTCGTGATTGCGAAGTTTTTTCCGCCACGATCGTCGTACTGAACCCGATCGCCAGCCAGTAGCGCGGGACATTCTCTCTACCGTCCCCAGCAATGCTGGACTCGCCGTATATCGCGCCGGCTGTTATAAGTGCGGTGGGGGCGTGGCTGCTCGATCGTGTGGCTGCGTAATTTCCTACAGGGGAATTTGACGATGTCTTTTCGACGCGTGATGGTTGCGTTGCTGCTTTTGCTGTGTATGACCACCGTTGACGCGCAGCCGGTTTCTTTTGCCGACCTGGCGCGGCATCTTCAATACCAGGACGTCAAGATTTCTCCCGACGGGGAGTACCTGGCTGCCACTGCCGTGATCAAGGGGCAGGCCGTCCTGGCGCTGATCCATATCGCCGACAAGAAAGGACAACTCATCCGTCCGCGCGACGAGGACTCCGTCACCGATTTCTGGTGGGCATCCCCCACGCGCGTGGTGTATACGGTGGGAACGCGCGTCGGCGGCTACGACGCGCCGCTGGCCACCGGTGAACTGTACGCGGTCAGTGTCGATGGACGTAATTCCGAGATGCTGTACGGTTACCGCAAGGACGGCATGACCACCGGCTCGCTTGTCCAGCGCGTGGTCAGTACGCGCGGCACGGCCGAATTCATTGCGTCGATTCCCGATGACCCCAACCACATCCTGGTTTCCACCAGCCTGTGGGATGCAGGCGGCAATGAGGGAGCGATACCGACCGCCTACCGCATGGATGTACGCACCGGCACCTTGACCAAGCTCATCGGCGCGCCGATGCATAACGCGCAGTTCGTGGCCGATCACAAGGGAAGGATCCGTTTCGCCTGGGGTGAGGACAATGACGGCGGCATCCAGGTATTCCAGCATCCGGTCGACGGCGATGGCTGGAAAGCGATGCCGGAATTGAGTTCCGGCCGCTCGGCCCCGATTGCGTTCAACCGCGACGACAGCGCAGCCTACTTCGATTGCCCGGGAGCGACCGGTGGTTTCGGTATCTGCCGCTGGACCGAAGCCAAACCCGTGCTGCAGGAGGTGTGGAGCAATCCGAAGGTCGAGGCCGACGGGCTGATGCAGGGGCTGGCCGAAGACGACATCGCCGGCGTCACCTTCATGGACGGTCGCGCCAGCATCGTACCGTTCGACATGCAGTCCCCCGCGGCACAGTCGCTGCTGGCGCTGATGAAGCAGTTTCCCGGCGAGAGCGTGCGTTTCGTCTCCGGCACCCGCGACGGCCGCCTGAGCGTGGTGCTGGTGGAGGCCGATGCCGATCCGGGCACGTTCTACCTGTTCGACTCCAAGGCCAGCACGCTGAGTCCGCTGCTTCAGCGGGCGTCGTGGATCAATCCCGCGGCGATGGCGACCAAGCAGCCGTTCGAGTTCGCCGCGCGCGATGGCATGAAGCTGCAGGGCTATGTGAGCTACCCGCCGGGTCATGTGCACGACAAGCACCTGCCAACGGTGGTTGTGGTGCATGGCGGTCCGTTCTTCGTCCGCGACCGCTGGGACTACGACAGCGACGTGCAGGCGCTGGCAACACACGGTTATGCGGTGGTGCAGGTCAACTTTCGCGGGTCCAGTGGCTACGGCTACGCCTTCGAGAAGACCGGCTGGCGCGAATGGGGCAGCAAAATGCAGGACGATGTCACCGACGCCACCCGCTGGGCGATCGCCCAGGGCATCGCCGACCCGCAGCGCCTGTGCATCTACGGCGCCAGCTATGGCGGCTATGCGGCGCTCGAAGGCGCGGTGAAGGAACCGGAACTGTACAAGTGCGCGATCGGCTATGTGGGTGTCTATGACCTGCCGCTGATGTACCGATACGGCGATACGCACAAGTCGACGAGCGGCGAGAATTTTCTCAAGCGGCAGATGGGCGACGACATGGCCGAGCTGGCCAAACGCTCGCCGATCAACCAGCTCGATGCGCTCAAGGCCAAGGTGATGCTGGTGGTCGGCGGCCAGGACGAGCGTGTGCCGCCGATCCAGGGCAGCAACCTGCATACGGCATTGTTGAAACGCCATATCGCACACGAATGGATCGATAAGCCTGGCGAGATGCATGGCTTCTACGACGAAGCCAACGTGACCGAGTTCTACACGACGATGCTGCAGTTCATCGGCGCCAGCATCGGCCCCGGCCTGACGGGGGCAGACACCACGGCATCCACGAGCACGCATTGAGTCACCGCAGAGATGACGACGGTTGCATTGCTCAATGCACATTCGTAACCGCCGCATGGCCCGGCGGCGGGCACAAGGACGACCCATCAATGGGTGGCCCTTGTGCCTTTGCCGAAATAGCTAATGTTGCAGGCTGCCACGCTCAGACCAGAGCTCATTCGAGAAGCATCCGACTGTGCTCTCATTAAAAACAAACGGGGGAATCAAATGATGGCTTTACGACGTGCGATCGTTGCGTTGCTGCTTTTGCTATGCATGACCTTGCTGCATGCACAGTCGGTGTCGTTTGCCGATCTGGCGCGGCATACCGAATACGAAACCGTCAAGATATCGCCCGATGGCCAGTATCTGGCCGCCACCGCCGTGGTCAAGGGCAAGACCTTTCTGGCGCTGATCCATATCGCCGACAAGAAGGGCACCTTGGTTCGCCCACGCGAAGGAGACGACGTGATCGACTTCTGGTGGGCTTCGCCCAAACGCGTGCTCTACAGCGTAGGTACCCGCGTCGGCAGCTTCGATTCGCCATTTGCCACCGGCGAACTCTTCGGCGTGAACGCCGACGGGGGCAGCCCTCAACTGCTGTATGGCTTTCGCAATCAAGGCTCGAGCACCGGTTCGCACATCCAGCGCGCAACGGCCGACAACGGCACGGCCGAATTCATCGCCGCGATTCCGAGTGACCCGAATCACGCGTTGGTCGCCATCAGTTCATGGGGGGCCGCAGGTCGCGAAGGCGGCATTCCGATTGCCTACCGCATGGACGTGCGCGATGGCACCCTGGCGACCATCGTCACGGCACCCGCGCGCAACATGAATTTCCTGGCCGATCATCAGGGACGCATCCGTTTCGCCTACGGTGATGACGTGCAGGGCAATGCCAGGGTCTACATGCATCCGCTCGATGGCGCGGGCTGGCAGCTGATGGCCAAGCCGAGCGCCGAACGCTCGTATCCATGGGCATTCGCCCGCGACGACAGCGTGGCGTACTTCACCTGCAGTCAGGCGAATGCCGGATTCGGCGTATGCAGCTGGGATCCGGCCAAGCAGAGCTGGCAAGCGGTATGGACCAATCCGAAGGTCGAGCCCGATGGCTTGCTGTATGGCACCACCCGCGAAGACATCATTGGCGTGAGCTTCATGGATGGCCGTCCGGGTGCGGCGTTTTTCAATGGCGAAAGCGCTGATGCCCAGACGCTGGTCACGCTGATGAAGCAGTTTCCAGGCGAGAGCGTCCGCATCGTCTCCGGCTCCAGCAATGGCCGTCTGAGCGTGGTGCTGGTCCAGGCTGACGTCGACCCGGGCACGTTCTACCTGTTCGACCAGGACGCCAAGAAGCTCACGCCGCTGCTCGCCCGTGCACCATGGGTCAATCCGGAACAGATGGCAGCCAAGCAGCCTTTCAATTTCACGGCACGCGATGGTCTGAAGCTGGAGGGTTACTTCAGCCTGCCGCCTGGCCATGAAGATGCAAAGCATCTGCCCATGGTGGTCTTCGTGCATGGTGGTCCGTACGGCATTCGCGACGACTGGGACTACGACCCGCTGGTGCAAGTGATGGCCACCCATGGCTATGCCGTACTGCAGGTGAACTATCGCGGCTCCGGCGGCCATGGCTATGACTTCATGCACGCCGGTTGGGGTGAATGGGGCGGCAAGATGCAGGACGATGTGACCGACGCCACCCATTGGGCCATCGATCAAGGCATCGCTGACCCCCGGCGCATCTGCATCTTCGGTGGCAGCTATGGCGGTTACGCGGCACTCGAAGGTGCGGTGAAGGAGCCGGATCTCTACAAGTGTGCCATCGGCTATGCCGGTGTCTATGATCTGGCTCTGATGTACACGCGTGGCGACATTCCGCAGTCCACCTACGGCAACAACTATCTCAAACACGTGCTTGGCGAGGATATGAATGTGCTGGCACAGCATTCGCCGATCAATCAGCTCGACCACCTCACGGCCAAGGTGATGCTGGTCGTTGGTGGCGAGGATCCCCGCGTGCCACCGATACAGGGCAGTAATCTGCATACGGCGTTGTTGAAACGGAATATCGCCCATGCGTGGCTGGACAAGCCGGAAGAGATGCACGGATTTTACAGCGAGGCCAACCTGACTGATCTGTATACCCGACTGGTGCAATTCCTCGGTGCCAGCATCGGCCCCGGCGTTGCCGTGAATAATGCTGCTGCCACTGGTGCCAGCGGGGCCACTGCCTCGCATTGATCCATTGTCGACCGAGGTCTGCCCTGTCCCGACCCGGACCGGGCAGACCTGAGCAACCCCGTGCGTTGCGCCGAGTTTCCACGTGCCTGCCGTCCCCGCACACGCGATAGCAACCCAACTGATGGGCTAAACGTAAACCAGCTGGTTCTGGCAGAGTGTAGCGATCCGTTGCCGTGCGAACTCCGGGAAATCCACACATGCGCCTGTCTATCCGCTTTTCACTGACTTCGTTGTTGGCCCTCGGCATCATCAGCACCTGTGCAGCGACCGATATCGCGGGCTCGAAAGGCTACGCACGCGATCCGGGCCAGCCGATCGATCAGGCCTATAC
>DAIMGD010000072.1:0-10485 GCA_036724165.1 Rhodanobacter sp. | reverse complement strand
GCCTGGTGCTGGTCGTTCCACTCATCTTCTTCTGGGCGACCGGGCGCATCGAACGGGTGCTTCTGCCGAAGGTCGTCCTGATCTTCGTCCTCGGCGGCATCCAGGGTGCGATCGGCTGGTGGATGGTGGCGAGCGGCCTCGTCGAGCGCACCGATGTCAGCCAATACCGGCTCGCCGCGTTCGCTGCCTGCTGCCATGCCCGGCTCGGGAACCCGGATCAGGCCCAAGCCAGCGCGCGCGCATGCGTGGCGATGAAGCCCGATTTCTCGACGCGTCGTTTCATGAGCAAGGAACCGTTCAAGAATCCGGCCGATGCCGCGCACCTGGCCGAAAGCCTGCGGCTGGCCGGTTTGCCGACGTGAATCCGCGACAGGGAGAAATGATGTTGGATACCTCCCTTGCATCCGAAACCGTCGAGCCGGCGTGGGTCGACGAGGTGCTGCGCTTCTGGTTCGAGGAGCTCTCGCACGCCGACTGGTTCAAGAAGCATGGCGCGGTCGATGCGCGCATCCGCGAGCGTTTCCTCGGCCTGCATGCGCGCCTGCTGGCGGAAGCGGGGCGTGGCCTGGCGACGCCACGCGCGATGCTCGCCGCGGTGATCGTACTTGACCAGTTTTCGCGCAACCTCTTCCGCGACGATGCGCGTGCCTACGCGGCCGATCCGCTCGCGCGCCGGATCGCCCGGTCCGTCATCGAGCAGGGGTTCGACGCCACGATGGCGACGCGGGAAAAGGGATTCCTCTATCTGCCGTTCGAGCACAGCGAGGATGCTGGCGACCAGCAGCTGTCAGTCAAGCTGATCGAACCGCTCGGCGATCCGGAATTGACGAAGTATGCGATGGCGCACCAGGTCATCATCGATCGCTTCGGCCGCTTTCCACACCGCAACGCCATCCTCGGCCGCCGCTCGACGCCGGAAGAAATCGAGTTCCTGCAGTCGCCGATGAGCTCGTTCTGACTGGACCCGCGGAGCGTGGGAGGCGGCGACATGAGTCTCCAGGGATCATGCCTGACGCGGCGATCCGTTGCTCGGGCCGAGCGTGCCGTTTCACACCGCGGCGGGAGTTGAAGCCCGTCCCGCTCGACTGGCTCGCGTTTCGGCGTGGGCCGGCTCAAATGATCCCCGCTCTGGTATTGCTATCCGCCGCGGCGGGCCAGATAGACCGTCTGCGTGAACGGTCGACCCTGCAGCGGGTTGTCGAAGGTGACCGGTTCGGCCCAGGCCTCGGCGAACACGCCGGCGAGGCGAGCGGTGAAGGCGGGATCGGGTCGGTCGTTGGACCACAGGCCGAAGATGCCGCCTGGCTTGAGGTGGGTGGCCAGGGCACGCAGGCCGTCGGGCTGGTAGAAGCTGCTGCTGCGTTCGTCGAGCAGGGCTTCGGGCGAATGGTCGATGTCGAGCAGGATGGCGTCGAAGCGGCGCCCGGAGGACTCCGGGTCGAATCCCTCTGTCGAGGCGGCGAGCGCGAAGAAGTCGCCCTGCACGAAGCGGCAGCGCGGGTCGGCCAGCAGCCCCGGACCCAGCGGCAGCAGCCCTTTGCGATGCCACTGAATCACCGGCGCGAGCATCTCGACCACGGCCAGCGAGGCCACGTTGGCGTGCTCCAGCACGGCGCGCGCGGTGTAGCCCAGGCCCAGTCCGCCGACCACCACGTCGAGCCGATCGCCCTCGAGCGCGGCCACGCCCAGGCGCGCCAGCGCCTCCTCCGATGCCGTGAACAGGCTGGACATCAGGAACTCATCGTCCAGCTTGATCTCGTAGACCTCGCGCTTCATCGTCAGCTCGAAACGGCGCCGGAGGCTCACCGCCCCGATCGGAGTGGGGCAATAGTCGATTTCCTCGAAAAGCACATGCATATGCGGGGCGGGTCCATGGATGCGTGATGGAGTCGGCGACGCGGCGCGCACGCCCGGAGTGACGGATACCCTTGAGCATAGGCCAAACGCGGAACCGCGACCGAGGAAGTTGAATTCCCTCCGGTTCGCGTGGGAGAACGGTGGGCGGTTGGCCACCAGCCATTGCGTTTCATGCGGTGCCAGGATCGCGCCGGTCGGCATGTCGAAGGTCGATCCGGAAGTGGCGCTGCCTCGCTTGGGCCTCGCGCTGTCGGTAGTGGTAAGTTGGACGAATCTTTTGTCTGCTTGCCGGAGATCCTTATGTCCCTTGCCTCTCTCGCTGTATTGCACGCTGGTACGCGCCGCAGGTTGACGCGACTTGTCGTGGCCCTATCCATGGCGCTCGCGACCGTTGCCGCATGCGCGCAGGAGGCGCGCAGCGACCAGGTGCCGCCGCCGCAGGACACGCCGTATCCCGGCACCATCGCGATGCATGTCGATGCCAGCGATACGGCGCAGGGCATCTTTCGCGTGCACGAGACGATTCCGGTCACCGCCGGCGCGTTGACCCTGCTGTACCCGCAGTGGATTCCCGGCGACCACTCGCCGACCGGTCCGATTGCCATGCTCGCCGGCCTCAAGCTCACGGCCAACGGCCAGCCGCTGATGTGGAAGCGCGACAAGTACAACGTGTACGCGTTCCATCTCGATGTGCCGGCGGGCGTCTCCACGCTCGATGCGGACTTCCAGTACCTGTCATCGCGCGACGGTGGTTTCGAGATCACCGGCCAGATGATGGACATGGAATGGAGCAAGGTGGTGCTGTATCCGGGCGGCTATTTTTCGCGCGACATCACCTTCGCGCCCAGTGTGACGCTGCCGCATGGCTGGCAGCTCGGCACCGCGCTCGATCGTGCTGATCAAGATCAGGCCGCGCAGTCGGGCGACACCACCACGTTCAAGCCGGTGACGTTCAACACGCTGGTCGATTCGCCGATCTACGCGGGGCAGTACTTCAAGCGCGTCGATCTCAACCCTGGCGGCAAGACGCCGGTGCACCTGGACATCGTCGCCGACGCACCGAAGTACCTGGAGATGACGCCGGAACAGCTGAAGGTGCATCGTGCGCTGGTGGCGCAGGCGACCACGCTGTTCGGCTCGCACCACTACGACCACTACGACTTCCTGTTCTCGCTGTCCGATCAGCTGGGCGGCAACGGCACCGAGCACCACCAGTCCAGCGAGGACGGCCTGGGCGCCGACTACTTCACCGCGTGGAGCGACAACGCGCCGGATCGCGATCTGCTGGCGCACGAGTACACGCATTCGTGGAACGGCAAGTTCCGTCGTCCGGCCGACCTGTGGACGCCGAACTTCAACGTGCCAATGGGCGATTCGCTGCTGTGGGTGTACGAGGGGCAGACGCAGTACTGGGGTTTCGTGCTGACCGCGCGCGCCGGCATGTGGACGCCGGAGCAGTTCCGCGACGCGCTGGCCATGACGGCGGCGAATTACGATCGCAATCGCGCCGGTTTCGACTGGCGCACGATCGAGGACACCACCAACGATCCGACCGCCGCCCGCCGCTCGGGCCTGCCGTATCGCAGCTGGCAGATGAGCGAGGAGTACTACAGCGCCGGGCAGATGATGTGGCTGGCGGTGGACGCCCGCATCCGCGCGCTGACGCACGACCGCAAATCGCTGGACGATTTCGCGCGTGCGTTCTTCGGCGTCGACAACGGCAGCTTCGTCACCAGGACCTACACCTTCGACGACGTGGTCGCGGGACTGAACGGCGTGGTCAAGGACGACTGGGCGAGCTTCCTGCATGCCCGCGTCGATGCACGCAAGCCGCCGCTGCTGGACGGCATCGCGGGCACCGGCTGGAAACTGGTCTACACCGACCAGGAAAGCGCGTACGAGAAGCAGTACAACAGCCGGCCGGAAGCATCCCGCCACCTGTACAACTTCGCTTGGTCGATCGGGCTGACCATGGCCAAGGGCGGACAGATCAACGACGTGCGCTGGAACGGGCCGGCATTCAAGGCCGGCGTCAGCACAGGCGCGACCCTGGTCGCGGTGGACGGCCACGCCTACACGGACGACGTGCTGAAGGATGCGATCAGCGCGGCGAAAGGCAGCACGTCGCCGATCCAGCTGCTGCTGAAGTACCAGGGCGGATACAAGACCGTGCCGGTGGATTACCACGACGGCCTGCAGTACCCGCATCTGGTGCGCGTAACGGGCACGCCGGATTACCTGAGCCAGATCATCGCGGCGCGCAAGTGAAGCGAAATCGGGAATGCATTCGCGACAGCGATGTAGAGGTGAATGGCTCTTGCTTAAGCGCAAAACCTCACTTTTCGTCATTCCCGCGAAAGTGGGAATCCAGTGCCTTTCGCACCACCAGCCAATGGATTCCCGCTTTCGCGGGAATGACGGCGATTAAGTAAGCCATTCGGTACAGAGGTCACTTCTCGAAGAAGTGACCTCTGCGTTGTCGCGGGTTCGCGATTAGGCCAAGGGTTACTTCGCGGAGCTGTCCTGGTGCTCGAGCGCCTTCACCGCATTGAGCGTCTCTTCGACATGCTTGGTGGGGCTGAGGCTGGAATAGACGTGGGTGATCTTCCCCGACGGGGCAATCACATACGAGGTGCGATCCGACCAGCCCGGCTTCAGCAACAGCAGCGCGTCGTATTGCCTGGCAATCTTCGCGCCCGCGTCGGCGGCCACCGGGAACTTGCCGCCGCAGTGCTCGGTTTCCTTCGAGAAAGCCGCCAGCTGGTCGAGGTTGCCGGCGGTGACGCCGATCACGCTGGCATGCTCGGCCTTGAACTGGTCGATGGCCTGCGAGAACAGGTGCGCCTCGACATTGCAGCCCGAGGTGTGCGGGGCAGGGAAGAAGTAGACCACCACGGGACCCTTCTTCAGGGCGTCGGCGAGCCTGAACGTGAAGGGCTGGCCGGCGAGATAGGCCGGTGCGGAAAAGTCGGGCGCCTGGGTGCCTTCCTTCAATGCCGCATAGGCCGGCGACGCGAGGGTGGCGGCGGCGACGAGGCTGAGTGCCGCGAATTTCAACAAGGATTTCATGGGCGTGATTCCTGCTCTGGCTGACGGGTCAAAAGGTTTATACGCCATAAGTGCCGGGGCGGATGCCATCAGCGCGAGGACCCGACAATAACGGGACAGTTTCGCGTGGCTTGTGCCTGGGTGAACCCAGTTCAGCGTCGGATTGCCAGCACACCGTCCAGCGCCAGCCGCGCCTTGAAACCGGCCTTCTCCAGCCGTTTGGCCACCTCGTTAGGCACATCGCGGCCGCTGGTGAGTTTGTTCGGGCTGCCGGTGTAGTGGAACAGGCGCCCACCGCGGCGCAGCACGCGGGCCAGCTGGTCGTAGAACGCCTGCGAGTACAGCTCGCCGGCGATGCCGAAGCGTGGCGGGTCGTGCAGCAGCGCGTCCACCGAGGTGTCGGCGATCTGCGTGATCGCCTGTGACACATCGGCATGATTGAGCTGCAGGCGACCGCCGCTGGCGGGCGCGTCCGGGTCGGGCGACCACGGGTTGAGCGTGCGCAGCCACAGCACGTCGGCGTTCTTCTCGATCGACTGGATGTGCGCCACGCCAGCCTCCAGACAGCAGGCCGCGAAGTAGCCGAGGCCGCCGCAGGTATCCAGCACGACCTTGCCGCGCGGTTCGACCAGCGCCACCTTGCGCCGTGCATCCTCGAATGGCGATTCCTTCGAGGTGGGCAGCATCTTGATGCCGTCGATCTCGAAGGTGGGGGCGCCCCACTCGGTCGGTACCAGCTTGATCAGCGAACCGGCATAGCGCGACACCGGCACGAACTCGTCGCCGTCCCAGACGTAGATCGTGCGGTCCTTCAGCGCGGGCGGATACGGATAGCGCACGCCACGCCATTGCCAGGCGTCCGTCTCCAGCAGCGCGTGGCCGTTCGAGCGGCCCAGGTCGAGCGAGCCGGTCCATTCGCCCGCGCTGGCATCGCGCGCGGCAATCAGTGCCTCGGCGATCGGGCGCGTGAGCAGGGGAGCGGAATAGTGCGACACGACGGGCAATCTCCTGAAATAGCTGTAGTGCACTGGCGACAGCTTGGCGCAACACGATGAAGGGGCGGCATAGTAACCCGCTGGCGTGACTTGAGCGGAGTGCGTGGTGGAACGGTAGACAAACCAAACGTGGACAGGTTTTGGCGAGGGACGGAGGCAGTTAAGCCCTCTTCTCAGCATCCGCCAAGTATGCCGGGTTCGACGTATCCCCCTTTTTCGCTGAGGAGTACCGGCTTATGCTGTGGTGACTGCGGCGAATGCCGCGTTGCTCCGGAGATATGCCATGGCGAAGAAATTCATTCGGTGGTTGCCGATGCTCCTGCTGTCGATTGCCCTGCCCATGCTCGCGCAAGCAGCGGATGCCGATAGTGCGGTATCGAAGCAGGTCGGTACGGCCAGCGCGCACGCCGGCATGGCGCTAGGCGCTGCGGATCTGAAGACGGCGCATACGCATCTGCACCACGTCATCAATTGCCTGGTCGGGCCGTCCGGCAAGGGGTTCGATGCGCAGCAGGCGAATCCGTGCAAAGGCCAGGGTCAGGGTGCCATCGTCGATGCCAGGGGCGATGCCGCCAGCGAGTCCAAATTGCACGCTGCGTTGACCGAGGCCGAGCATGGCTTGAAGACCACGACGCTGGATGGCGCACACGCCGACGCGCAGCGGGTCCTGACGACCCTGCAGGCGAAATGAATTTTCAGACTGCGCTGCCTGGTATCGGAACAAGCGCCGAGGGGGAGTTCCCCCTCGGCTTCTACTTCATGTTCGACATCAGCGTACGGCAATGAGGCGTGCTCAGTTCGATTCGGTGAACTGAATCGACGGCGACGAACCACTGGCGGCGGTGCAGCTGCCCAGGTTCAAGTTGTTGCTTTCTCCGGTCGAGCCGGAGTTGGCGGCGCAGGTCGGCTTGGCGGTGCTGCCGTCGCTTACCGCGACTTTCACGGTGACCTTCGAGCCGGAGTTGAAGACCGCTTCCGAACCCCCCGCGTTGCCGACGACATTGAACTCCGACTCGTTCCAGGTCTGCGCGATATCCAGCACGCTGTCCTTCGCGCTGATCGTGTAGGCCGTGCTTCCGTTGGTGAAGACCACCTTGTCGTTGCCGCCGGTGGCGGCACTTCCCGAGAGCTTCAGGTTGGCCAGCTGGGTAGCCGGTACATCCGGCGCCGTGACGGCCGCGCTGTTCTTGTAGCAGTCACCCGCGCCGTCGCTGCCAAATCCGCTCGGGCAGCGACTGCCGCCGTAGCCGAGCAGCCAGTATTGTATGAAAACGGCGGCCTTGCCCTTGGTGTTGTAATCCGGGGAATAGATGAATTGCTGCCAGACCGTGCAGCCCGCATGGCTTTTGCAGGCGGGGGTGGTCTGGTTGTAATTCGAATTGACCTGCAGCGTGTATTCGTTCGGACCCAGGATGCCGCCGCCACCGAAGGCGGCCACGCCGACGCCTTTTTCCGAGGTCACGCCGGTGACCGACGGAAACGTTCCGGTCGTGCTGCTGATCAGCCCCGCGACCTTGATCGCATAGTCATTGCCATTGCCAGTGGTCTGCGAACCGCCCGTCGCGGCATTCGTGATCGAGCGCTTCGGCAGCGGGTGGAAGCGCGGCTGTACCGCTATGCAGTCCACGTGCTTCCACAGGATGCTGGGGAACGAGGCCTGAAAGCAGCCTTCCGCCGGTGTGGCGATACGTGTCATGTCTTCGTGCCAACTTTGCAGGGCCTGGGCCTGGGCCTGAGCTGGTGTTTGCGCAACGACAGCATCGACGACAGGATCTGCAAAGGCCGATGGAAGCCAGGCGGCACTGACGAGACTTGCCACAATCGCGATCTTCAGCAGGTGCCATGTGCCAGGAGTCTTCTTGGATTGCATGGTTGTTCTCCAGTGGAAGCTAAGGTGTCGTGGTCGTCGGACCTGGAGTATCCAGGTCCACCGGTATTCCCAAAACAAAACACAGCCTGGATCCCCCGATGTACGCATCACCATGCGATGGCGATAGACCCACGGTAGCGATCATCGAGGGGGTTGGGTAGCTGCAAGTTATTGCGTGAGTTGGGCGCAAAAACAATCGCCGCCATTTTTGCCGCCGGGTTGCATGGGTGCTGCTTCGTGCGAGGAAAGGCAGCACGGATGCGAACGCTATCGGCTGACCGGCTGCTCGCTGGGGCGATCGGTCACGCTCCCGGCTGCCGTCAGGCCTCTTCATGCCGGTTGAATCGTTTCGGGTCATCGATGAGGCGATGGCACCTCATCGATGATTCCAGCCGACTCGGCGCTGAGTCTTTTTGCCTCGATGCCGAGCCGTTTCGACTCACCTCTGAGGCTCCTGCTACTCATCGCCGAGGCTGCATGGACTCAGGCATGAGTCTTTTTCATGCATCGCTGAGCGGATGGGCCTCATCGATGACCCGCAAGGTCTCACGAGTGAGTCTTTTCGGCCCGATGCCGAGTATCGACGACCTCACAGCTGAGGGTTTTCAGCTCAATGGCCCGATCCGGCAGGCGGTAAGCTATCGGTATAGATGGCTCAACATGTCGGGAGACGGTGTTGAAAAAAACCTCACGGCGAGCATGGCAGAGCTGGCAACAGGGTCTTGCATGGATGTGGCTGATCGGCACAGTCGGTTGCGCCGCGACGGCGCGGGCCGACACGCCGGCACCGGCGGTACGCGAGCTAACCGACGCCGGCGCATCGTTCCGCTGCGCGCAGATCCGGCACACGGGCGGTGATGTCGTCACCGTCGACATCACGCTGGCGGGTGTGCCGGCCATCCTGCGGATTCCGCGACATGTCACGCGGCCGCCGATCGTGCTCTGGCATGGCTTTGGTCCCCCGGCCAGCGAGCGTGCGCTGATGGCGGCGCTGCCGCTCGATGACGTGGCGGCGGTGAAGGTGTATCTGGGGCTGCCGTTGTTTGGCGCCCGCGCGCCGGCCGGTGGCAACCGGGAGCTCGGGCGTCGGCAGGCGCGGGATTTCGCCATGCTGCTGTTCAAGCCGATCGTGATGGGCGCCGCGGACGAGCTGCCGGCGGTTGTCGCGGCGCTTGGACAGCACGGCTGCATGGCAGCGGGCCAGCGCATCGGCCTGTTCGGTTTCTCCGCTGGTGGCGCGGCGGCGCTGATCGCGCTGATGCAGGGCAAGGTCGCGGTGAGTGCCGCGGTGCTGGTCAACGCCTCCACCGGGTTGAACGCCTCGGTCGATGCATGGCGGCGCGCGATGAAAATGCCGTACGCATGGACACCGGCGTCGCGCGTACTGGCCGATCGCACGGATGCGGTGCGTCACGCTGCCGATATCGCCCGTGGCAACCCACCGCCGGCATTGCTGATCGTGCAAGGCGATGCCGATACCGTGCTGACGCCGCAACCCGCACTGGCGCTGCATGACGCGTTGCTGCCTTGGTACCGCAAGTCGAAAAATCATGCGCGACTGGGATTTGATCGCGTGCCCGGCATGCCGCACGGCTGGACTGAAGACGGCACGGCCGCTGCCGAGGTGGGTCGCGTCACCGCCGACTGGTTCATGCGCTACCGCTAGCGGCAGCGCATGAAGCGACTCGTGTTTCGGCAAGGACGGCTGAACGGAGTTTCCATCCGCATCTTTCCTTGACGACGGCTGGCGCGTATCGGCGGCTTGAATGCCTTCAGATGCCAGTTGCGCTTATCCCGGCGTCGCGGTCAGCCCGGACCGGCGACGCTCCGTTCAAAGACCGCTGCCGAGGCGTGTGCCGTCCTCGAACAGCACCGTCTTCGGTTGCCACACCACGGTGAAGCGGCCCGGCGGCGCATCCATGAAGGCGCGTTCTTCGGCGCTCACGTAATGGAATTTGTTGGCGCAGCGGATCTCGGTGCGGCTGGCCGGATCGATCCGGTTCTGCGCGCCGACATCGACCCAGCAAAGATCCAGGGGCAGCACCTCATCGCGATCCTGTGCTTCGAGCGCGCCGGTCACGCCGACGATCGGCTTGCTGCCCAGATTGTGCAGCGACACGGTGACGACGAAGACCGTGGCTTTATCGCTCGGTAGCGCGGACTGGACGCCGTAGGCCGGGGCGGGCGGCCCGGCCAGATCGCGCGGCGACAGGATCTCGGTGCGCGCGACCTGCGCGTCGATGACCGCGCGCAGCGGTGCCATCGCGTCGTCGCGCGCGGCGGCATTCTTCGCGGCCACGGCCTGTTGCGCATCGCGCTTGATGTCCCAGGCTTTCTCCAGTGCGATGGCTTGCGCAAAGGTACGCGCGGTGAAGGGCTCGTCGGGATCGGCCATCGACGGCAGCAACACGTCGCCGTTGCTGCGCTTCACATACGCCTCGACCAGCGCGCGGTCGTCGGTTTTCAGGCGTTGCAGCGCCGGTTCCACCGACGCAAGGTTCGTGGTCCCGAACGGCAACGGCGTGCGCAGCGGATCACGGCTGCGATGAACGAAGAGGGCCAGCAGGATGATGGCAGCGATGGCGCAGGCAATTCGCGAGAAGCTCAATGGTCCAATCCCCTGTGATGTCGCGATACGATATTGAAACCGCCGCCAGTAACCTAGGGATGCTCTGATCAACTAAGTTTGAAATGGCCGTCCAGACGGCCGTGCGA
>DAIMGD010000071.1:0-10541 GCA_036724165.1 Rhodanobacter sp. | reverse complement strand
TCGAGCGTGTCGGCGCTGCGTCGGCGCCGCGCGTACTGGCGCAGCACGTGCGGCGCGCCGATGTCGCGACCGGCGGCGCGCGCGACGACCAGCGTATCGCGCAGCTCGGCGACATCGCGCAGCCCCAGGTTCACGCCTTGTCCGGCCAGTGGATGCACCGCGTGCGCGGCATCACCCAGCAGCACGAAGCGCTCGGCCTGGTAGCGCTCGGCCAGTTGCAGTTTCAATGGAAACGCCGCGCGTGGCGTGGTGGCGATGATCCGGCCGAGCCGGAAATCACTGGCCACGCCGAGCTCGTCCAGAAACGACCGATCATCCAGTGCCAGCACGCGCTGCGCCTCGGCCTCGGGCAACGACCAGACCAGCGAGCTGCGCCCATCGGCCAGCGGCAGCAAGGCCAGCGGCCCGCTCGACAGGAAGCGCTGCCATGCCGTGCCTTGATGCGGCCGTTCGGTGCCGACATGCGCCACCACCGCGCGCTGCGCATAGTCGCGGCCGCGCGTGGCGATGCCGGCCAGCCGGCGCAGCGGCGAGGCGGCCCCATCGGCGGCAACCAGCAGTGCGGCGGCGAGTGTCTCGCCATCGGCGAGTTGCAGCTGGATGCGGTCCTCGCGTGCCTCGAAACCCTTGACCTCGGCCGGACACAGCCGCCGCACGCCGGCCGCTTCCAGCGCCTGCCACAGCGTCCACTGCACCAGGCTGTTCTCGACGATGTAGCCGAGCAGGTCGTGCCCGTCACTGGCTGCGTCGAAATCGATCGCCGCGCCGCTCTCGGCATCCCATACATGCATACGGGCATACGGGCCGGCGCGGGCGGCGCGGATGGACGTCCATACGCCCAATTCATCCAGCAGGGTCAGCGACGATGGCGCCAGGCCGACCACGCGCAGATCCACTTCGTCGTCCGCGCTCCAGGCCTTCGGCGCACGCGCTTCGAGCAGGGCGGTGCTGAAACCGGCGCGAGCCAGCGCCAAGGCCGCGGCGGCACCGACCATGCCGCCGCCCACCACCGCGACATCCAGTGCCGGCGCGCGACGGCGGATTGAGGCTTCCGGCGCGGGCGTGTTCATGGCAAGCGCTCCAGCACGGCCAGCGGCGGCTCACCGCGAAAACCCATGCCGCGTCGCGCGAGGGCGCGCTGCAGCGGCGGCACACGATCGCAGGCGAGCAGGGCCAGCGAGCGCAAAGGTGCCAGCAGCGGTTGCGGCAGGCAGGCCAGGCGCACCAGGCCATGGCTCATCGCCATGGTGCCGTCGCGGTCCGGTGTCCGCCGCGCGGCATAGCGGCCCAGCAGATCGGCGGCGCCCGGGTCCGGCGCCGCGGCCACCAGTTCGGCCAGCGTCAAGGCATCGCGCAGGCCGAGGTTGAAGCCCTGCGCGCCGATCGGATGCACGGTCTGCGCAGCGTTGCCGACCAGCACCGCGCGCGGCCCGGTCAGCTGGTTCGCAGCGACCCGGTGGACCGCGTAGGGAAACCGTTTGCCGGGGCGACTCAGCCGCCCCAGACGCCAGCCGAAACGCTGCTGTGCCAGCTGGAGGAAACCGGCATCGTCCAGCGCGGCGACCGCGTCCGCCTCGTCGGCCGACACGGTGAGCACCAGTCCGCAGCGACGCTCGGCCAGCGGCAGCAGCGCGATCGGGCCGTCATCGGCGAAGCGCTCGAAGGCGCGGTTGGCATGATCGCGTTCCGGGGTGACCGTGCAGACGAACAGCGTCTGTCGGTAGTCATGCCGTTCCACCTCGATCCCAAGCTGTGCACGCACGAACGACTCGGTGCCGTCCGCGCCCACCAGCAGCGCGGCATCGATGCTGCGCACGCCATCGGCCATGCTGATCTGCGCGCGCCAGCCGGCAGCCAGCGGCTGCAGCGCCGCCAGCGAGCCGGGTCAGCCGGGTGCATTCGTCCAGCCGGCGCAGCAAGGCCGCACCCAGTTCGCGCGCCGGCAGCGTCCAGCCCATCGCATCGACGCCCTGCTTGTCCGCGTCGATGCGCGCACTGCCGAATTCGCCGGCACGGCTGACATGGATATGCCGGATCGGCGTGGCACGCGCGGCGGCGTGTCGCCACACGCCGATCGCATCGAGCCCGTTGACGGTGGCGCGGGCCAGCGCCAGGTTGCGCTCGTCATAACTGGGCTGGGCATCGGTGCGCGGCGCGGCGGTCTCGACCAGGGTGGCGGCGATGCCGGCCGCGTCCAGTGCAATCGCCAGGCTGGCGCCGACCAGGCCACCGCCAACAATCAATACGCCAGCGTCGCGCAAGGCGGGTGATTCAGGGACATTCATGCGCCGATGATACGCGCTGAGGCTGTCTGCGTTACAGCGCATTGGGCTAGACTAGCGGTCTATCCGGACGCCTACATGGAGCACCACATGGTCAAGACGCTGACCCAACGCCTCGGCATCTTCGTGGCCCTTGCCGTGCTGATGGCGGCCACCCGCACGCATCATTCGATGCTGCATCACTTCGACGCGTTGCCGGATGCCACCTGGGGCATCTTCTTCCTCGCCGGCTTCTGGCTGCGTGGCGCCGGTCGCTGGGCGTTCCCGCTGCTGATGGCCGAAGCCGTGCTGGTCGACTATCTGGTGATCAGCGGCCAGGGCATCGATTTCTGGAGCCACTACTGTGTCTCGGTGGCCTACTGGTTCCTGATCCCGTCGTATTTCAGCCTGTGGCTGGGCGGCAGCTGGCTGGCGAAGCATCAGCTCGGCCTGCGCCTGCCCACGCTGGGCCTGGCGGTGGTGGCGCTGATGGTCAGTTGGGCCGCCTGCTACCTGGTCTCCAATGGCAGCTTCTACTGGCTCAGCAACAGCGTGCCGCTGCCACGCAGCTTTGGCAGCTGGTTTGTCAATCTGGGCGACTGGTACCTGCCGTTCCTGCAGACCACCGCCCTGTACGTCGGCATCGGCGCGGTGCTGCACGTGCTGGTGGTGCAGATGGCGCGCGCGCTGAAGCATGCCGACCAGCCGAACCTGCCACGCTGAACCGGCGCGCTGAATCGCGATGGGTAACCGCCTCTCGAAGATCTACACCCGCACCGGCGACGATGGCAGCACCGGGCTGGGCGATGGTTCGCGGGTAGCCAAGGATTCGCTGCGCGTGGCCGCCTACGGCACGGTGGACGAGCTCAACAGCGCGATCGGCATGGTGCTGGCCGCCGACGGCGTCGATGCCGCGGTGGCCGAGGTGCTCGGCCAGGTGCAGCACGCGCTGTTCGATCTCGGCGGCGAGTTGTGCATCCCCGGCATGGCGATGATCGAGGATGCCGACATCGATCGACTGGAACAGGTGCTGGACGGCTTCAACGATCCGCTGCCGCCGCTGAAGGATTTCATCCTGCCCGGTGGCGGCATGGCCGCGGCCTGCTGCCACCTGGCACGCACGGTATGCCGCCGCGCCGAGCGCGAGGTGATCGCGCTGGCTCGCGTGGAGACCATTCGGCCGCAGGTGCAGCGCTATCTCAACCGGCTGTCCGACCTGCTGTTCGTGATCTCCCGTGTACTGGCACGCGCCAGCGGCCACGGCGAAGTGCTGTGGCAGCACGAACGCCGGCGCAAACCGAAGCCAGCCGAATAATCCCGCATGCTGCGGTTGTATACCCATCCCAGTTGTCTGCAGCACGATCCCGGCCCGGAGCATGCCGAATGCCCGGCGCGCCTGCGCGCGGTGCTGCAGGCACTCGATCACGACCGTTACGCCGCGCTCGACCGCATCGAGGCGCCGCGGGCGACGCGCGAGCAGCTGCTGCGCGTGCACAGTGCAGCCCACGTCGATCACATCCTGGCTAGTGCCCCGGACGAAGGCACGCACCGGCTGGATCCGGACACCTTGATGTCGCCCGGTTCGGTGGAGGCGGCACTGCGCGCCGCCGGTGCCGTCGTGGCTGCGGTGGATGCGGTGCTGGCCGGACATGGCCGACGCGCGTTCTGCGCCGTGCGGCCGCCCGGTCACCATGCCACGCGCGATCAGGCGATGGGTTTCTGCCTGTTCAACAGCATCGCGGTGGCCGCAGCCCACGCACTGGCCGCGCACGGGCTGAAGCGGGTCGCGATCGCCGACTTCGACGTGCATCACGGCAACGGCACGCAGGCCATCTTTGAACGCGAGCCGCGCGTGCTGTTCGTCTCCAGCCACCAGTCGCCGCTGTATCCGGACAGCGGCCGCGAGGATGAACGTGGCGTCGGCAACATCGTCAACGGCACGCTGTCGCCCGGCGCCGGCTCGCTGGAGTTCCGCGAACTGTGGGATCGCGTGCTGCTGCCACGGCTGCATGCGTTCAAGCCGCAGCTGGTGCTGGTGTCGGCCGGCTTCGACGCCCATCGCAGCGATCCGCTGGCGGATATCCGGCTGGGCCACGACGACTACGCCTGGATCACCGAACGGCTGGTGGCGCTGGCCCGCACTCATGCCGGCGGCCGGCTGGTTTCCACGCTGGAAGGCGGCTATGACCTCGCGGCCCTGAGCGCCTGCACGGCCGCACACGTCGGCGGATTGATGGCTTGAGCCGGCTTCCCGGCAGCGATGCCAGCTGTCGCTGAATGGTGAACACTGGTCGCACAGCGACAACTTGCGCAGTCCCATGGAGGTCAATCCGGTGCCCGTTCGCTCCATTCATGCCCACTCATGCTGAATCTTCGCAGCGCGCGGAAAAGGTTTGCCTGCCGTCTATCGAGTGTTTCTGCTAGCTTAACGAGCCTTCAAACCTGCAGATTTCCATCGTGACGTCCAAGCTCCCCCCGCGCCGCCTCCTGGCCATGGCTGCCGCACTTGCGCTGATCGGCAACCAAGCCGACGCCAAGGGTGGCCAGAGCCGTCCCAAAACCTCGCTCGACGGGTCGGAACAGGTTTGTCCGCTTGGCTCTTTTCATTGCGCGCCGCGTCCATACAGCTATGCGATGTGCCGGCCCAATGCCCTGCTCGAGTTCTACGACCCGACCCTGGGCAAGGATCCCGCGCTGCGCGATACCAGTCCCACGCAGGCGCGGGCGCAGCATGTGGACAGTTCCAACCAGACCGTCTACCACCTGTCCGGCAACGTGTTGCTGCAGCGTGCGGATCAACAGCTGCAGGCCGATACCGTCGATTACAACGATGGCAGCACCGACTACGATGCGCGCGGCAACGTCCGTTACCAGGAAGCCGGTCAGCTGATGGCCGGCAGTCACATGCGCGGCAATACCGACGCCAGCCGCGGCATCGCGGACGACGTGCGCTACCAGATGCTCGACGCGCGCGGCAATGGCGTGGCCAAGCAGGGGCAGATGCTGGACGCGTTGCACACGCGCTATTCGATGGCCACCTATTCCACTTGCGATGTCGGTCATCACGTGTGGGAGTTCCGCGGCAAGTCGATCACGATCAACAAGGACACCGGTGTCGGCGTGGCGCGCAACGCCACCATGCGGGTGGGCAAGGTGCCGTTCCTGTATCTGCCGTATTTCACCTTCCCGGTCGATCACCGGCGCAAGAGCGGATTTCTGTTCCCGACCATCGGCAACACCAGCCGCTCCGGCTTCGAAATCAGCACGCCGTATTACCTCAACCTGGCGCCGAACTACGACGCCACCCTGGATCCGCGCATTTACAGCCTGCGTGGGCCGATGCTGGGCGGCGAGTTCCGTTACCTGGAGCCCGGCAGCAAAGGCCAGCTCAATGTGGAATATGTGCCCCACGATCATGGCGACAGCGATGGCCTGGCGGACACCAAGGACGACCAGCGTTACCTGATCAACTTTTCCGACAGCACCCAACTCTGGACAGGCTGGCAGTTCCTGGGGTCTTACAACCACGCCTCGGACAGCAGCTACTTGTACGACTACGGCAATGCGCTGTCCCACGTAGCGGTTTACTCGCTGGCGTCCACCGCTGCCATCATCGGTGGCGGCAAGTGGTGGAACGCCTCGTTCGGCGGCACGTTCTACGAGAACGCGAATCCCTTCGCGACCGATGCGTCACTGCCCTACCAGCAGATGCCCTATGCCAAATTCAGCATGGACGTGCCGCTGTCGCGCTGGCTGGAATTCGGCATGGACAGCTCGGCGGTATCGTTCCGCAAGTCCGGGCGGGTGGAAGGCCAGCGCGAGGATCTTTACCCGTACCTGTCAGCCGATTTCGGCACTTCCGCCTGGTTCGTGCGACCCAAGCTGGCCTACCGTTACACCGCCTATCAGCTGACCGACGGTTATCAGGACTACGGTTACCTCGGGGCGCTGGGCAGCGGTGGCAGCTCGCCGTTCACGCAAGCGTCGCCCAGCCGCTCGCTGCCGATCACCAGCCTAGACAGCGGCCTGGTCTTCGACCGCAGCATTTCGCTGTTCGGCAACAGCTTCACGCAAACGCTGGAACCGCGGCTGTACTACCTGTACGTGCCGTATCGCAACCAGAACAATCTGCCGCTGTTCGATACCAGCCTGATGTCGTTCGACTACTGGCAACTGTTTTCGCCAAACCAGTTCTCCGGCGCGGATCGCCAGATGAACGCGAACAACCTCACCGGGGCAATCACCACCCGGCTGCTGGACAGCAATGGCGTCGAGCGAGTGTCCGCCAGCTTTGGGCAGATTCGTTACTTCACCCCGCAGCGGGTGCAGTTGCCGAGTGGACAGCAGGCCGTGGTCCCGGGGACCGACTGGCACGGTTCGGATTATGTGGCTCAGCTCGACCTGCAGCTCAACGATCGCTGGCGCTTCAACAGTTCTTACCAATGGAGCCCGAACACGCATCACACCGATGTGGCCGCGCTGGAACTGCAGCGGCGCCTGGGCACCGACGGCATCCTCAATTTCTCGTATCACTACCGTCGCGGTCTGCTGGAACAATACAGCGCTTCTGCGGTCTACCCGGTGTCCGACCGCTGGCGTCTGGTGGGAGCGTGGAGCTATGCCGTTCCGATCAAGAGCGTGTTCCCGACGCCCACCGGAACGGTCGAGGCGATGGCCGGCGTGGAATACGACAGCTGCTGCGTCACACTGCGGCTGGTTGATCGCAATTACGTGAACCAGAACTATTACGGCATCGGTCCGCTTCCGGCTGGCGGCAACATCAACCTGCGCGACAACGCGGTGATGTTCGAAGTGGTGTTCAAGGGACTCGGCTCGTCGGGTGGCCAAATCGATCCACTACTGCGCCGTGATATTCTCGGCTATCAATAACCGCATTAAGTCACTGGCTTTCACTGATGAAGCAACCCATTGCATTTCTCCTGCTCGCACTCGCGATCGCTTTTCCCGTCCACGCCCAGTTGCTGGCGCCAGCTGCACCAGTTGCGCCGGCCAACCAGCCGATTGACCGTATCGTTGCCGTCGTCAATGACGATGTGATCCTGCAGAGCGAGCTGAACGACGCCGTGCGCTCGGTGCAGCAGCAATATGCCAGCCAGCCCGGGCAATTGCCGCCCATGAACGTGCTGATGCAGCAGGTACTCGACCGGCTGGTATTGATGAAGCTGCAGGTCCAGAAGGCACAGGATCAGGGTATCCATGTCGCCGACGCGGACGTCGATCAGGCGGTCAATGGTGTGGCCCAGCAGAACAAGCTCACCCCCGAGCAGTTGCGCGCTGAAGTGGAACGCACCGGCAGTTATGCGGCGTTCCGCGAGCAGCTGGCTGAGCAGATCACGGTGCAACGCCTGCATCAAAGCGTGGTTCACGACGCCGTCTCGGTCACCGACAGCGAGATCGACAACCTGCTCAGCAGCCCGACGTACAAGGCTGGCGAAGTGCACCTGGCGCATATCCAGATCAGCATACCCAGCGGTGCGGATGCGAGCGCGATCCAGGCCAGTCAGGCCAAGGCCGAGCAGGCACTGGCCGCGATCAAGGGCGGCATGGATTTCAATGCCGCAGCGATCCGCTACTCCGATGCGCCCGACGCGCTGGACGGTGGCGATCTCGGCTGGCGCCGGATGGATGAGCTCCCGGCGGCTTTCACCGACACGATCGGATCGATGAAAGTGGGTCAGGTCAGTCCCGCGCTTCGCGGCCCGACCGGTTTCCACATCCTCAAGCTGATCGATCAACGCCAGCCCAGCCGGCAGATGACCACCGAGTACCACGCGCGACAGATTCTGATCAAGCCAAGCGAACTGGTCAGCCCCGCGCAGGCAGAGCAGAAGGCCACCGAGCTGTACAACCGCATTGTGAACAAGCACGAAGACTTCGGCACCCTGGCGAAGGAAGAATCCAAAGACGACACCACCGCCAACGCGGGCGGCGACATGGGCTGGTTCGAGCTGCAGACATGGGGCTCGACCATCGCCAAGGAGCTCGGCGACCTGAAGGACAACGAGGTGTCGAAGCCGTTCCAGAGCGAAGCGGGTTGGCACATCCTGCAGCGGCTGGGTACGCGCCAGAGCGATCTCACCGATCAGATCGCACGCGACCAGGCACGTCAGTCCATCGGCAACCGCAAGGCCGAACAGGCCTATGACGACTTCCTGCGCGACATGCGGTCCAATGCCTATATCAACATCTTGGTTCCCGAACTGCGCGATGCCGGCGATCAATCCGCCGCCGGCACCTCGCCGTAAGCCAACTTGAACAGCAAGTCCCTCCCGCGGCTCGCCATTACTGCAGGTGAGCCGGCGGGTGTCGGCGCAGAGCTGCTGATACGTCTGGCCGCCACGTCACTGGCGGCCGATCTCGTTGCAATCACTGATCGTGCGCTGCTGGAGCGTGCCGCGATGCGCTGCGGTACGACCATCGAGCTGATCGACGATGACGGTCGGCAGCAATTCCAGCGCCGTCCCGGCACGCTGCGCCTGCAGCAGGTCCCGCTGGCGATCGAGGAAGTCCCTGGCCAGCCCGATCCGCGCAACGCCCGACACGTACTGGCCACGCTGGCGGAGGCGGCCGATGGTTGCCTCGCCGGTCGATACGAGGCCGTGGTCACCGCGCCGCTGCAGAAATCATCGATCAATGAAGCCGGCATCCGTTTCAGCGGACACACCGAATTCTTTGCCGAACGTGCGCATGTCGACGTGGTGATGATGCTGGCCAGTCCGGAATTGCGCGTGGCGCTGGCGACCACGCACCTGCCGCTGGCTGCGGTGTCGGCGGCGATCACGCGTGCTTCGCTGACCCGTACGCTGCGCATCATGCACGCCGGGTTGCGCGACAAGTTCGGCCTGGCCGAGCCACGCATTGCGGTACTTGGCATCAATCCGCATGCTGGCGAAAGTGGCCATATCGGCCGCGAGGAAATCGACACGCTGATCCCGGTGCTGGAGGCGCTGCGCAGCGAGGGCATGCTCTTGCTCGGCCCGCTGCCAGCCGATACTGCATTCGTGCCGGCACAGCGTCGGCATTACGACGCGGTGCTGGCGATGTACCACGACCAGGCATTGCCGGTACTGAAAAGCGAAGCGTTCGACCGCACCGTGAACCTTACCCTCGGCCTGCCGTTCATTCGCACCTCGGTCGATCACGGCACCGCGCTGGATCTGGCGGGCACCGGTACCGCCGACGCGTCCAGCCTGATCGCCGCTGCCAAAATGGCATTGGATCTGATCGCGCGCAGCGCTTCCATCGCCCCCTCTCCCCGTCGGGGAGAGAGCCGGGGTGAGGGAACAATCTCGCGAGAAACTCCATGAACGCCCGCCCCAAGAAAAGCTTCGGCCAGCACTTCCTGCACGACCGCCGCTACATCGAGCGCATCGTCAGCGCCGTGGCGCCGCGCGCGGAGGATTTCCTGGTCGAGATCGGCCCCGGCGAGGGTGCCTTGACGCTGCCCTTGCTGGCGGCGGCCGGCAAACTCACCGCGATCGAACTGGATACCGATCTGATCCCCGGCCTGCAGGCACGCGCCGCCAGCGCGGGCGAACTGCACATCATCCATGCCGACGTGCTGAAGGTGAACTTCACCGCGCTCGCGCAAAGCCACGGCGTCGAGCGGCTGCGTATCGCCGGCAACCTGCCCTACTACATCTCCAGCCCGATCCTGTTCCACTGTGTCGAACACGCCGCCGCGATCCAGGACATGCACTTCATGTTGCAGAAGGAAGTGGTCGACCGGATGGCCGCCGAACCGGGCAGCAAGGTGTACGGACGGCTGTCCGTGATGCTGCAGCTGGCGTGCCGGGTCGAGCCGCTGTTCAACGTGCCGCCTGAGGCATTCCGGCCGGCGCCGAAAGTGGAGTCCGCGGTGGTGCGACTGTTGCCGCTGGCGTCACACGAACTGCATGATGCCCGGCCCGAGCATGTCTATGCCGTGGTCAAGGCCGCCTTCGGGCAACGGCGCAAGACCCTCGGCAACGCGCTCAAGCAACTGCTGGACAGCGAGGCCATACGCCGCGCCGATGTCGATCCCAAGGCCCGCGCCGAGACGCTGGCTCCGGCCGACTTCGTGCGGCTGGCGAAAGTCTACGGCAGCCTCTGAGCAGACCGCTTCATCACAATCGTGACGGCCCTGCCCCATTCACGGCAACAGGCCTTACAATCCGGGCATGAATGAAAAATCTTCCTACACGATCGACGTGCAGGTCGAAACACGCTTCGTCCCCGATCAATCGAAGCCCGGTGACAATCGCTACGTTTTCGCCTACA
>DAIMGD010000070.1:9891-10638 GCA_036724165.1 Rhodanobacter sp. | reverse complement strand
AGATCCTCGTCGCGGAAGCAGCGCGCGATCTGGTAGTAGCGATCGAAGCCGGCCATCATCAGGATCTGCTTGAACAGCTGCGGCGACTGCGGCAATGCATAGAACTGGCCCGGATGCACGCGGCTCGGCACCAGGTAATCGCGCGCGCCTTCCGGCGTGGCCTTGGTCAGGATCGGCGTCTCGACGTCCTGGAAACCACGCTCGTCGAGATAGCGGCGCAGCGCCTGCACCAGCCGGATCCGCTTGCGCATCATCGCCTGCATTTCCGGACGACGCAGGTCGAGATAGCGATAGGTCAGGCGCATCTCTTCGTTCGGGTTCTCGTGCAACGCGAACGGCAGGTCCTTCGCGGCGTTGAGAATCTCCAGCGTATCGGCGACGAGCTCGACCGTGCCGGTCTTCAGCTTGTCGTTGACCGCGATGCGCCGGCGCAGCGTGCCGGTGACGCGCAGGCAGTATTCGTTGCCGATCTCGCCAGCCAGCGCAAACGCGTCGACGTTGTCACGCTCGATCACCACCTGCGCCAGGCCTTCATGATCACGCAAGTCGACGAAGGCGACGTGGGCTTGCAATCGGATCTTGTTGACCCAGCCGCACAGGGTGACCGTCTGGCCGATCAGCGATTCGTCGATGAGGCCGCAGTAATGCGTGCGCATGCGCTTGAAACTCCGGGCCGCGAGGCGGCAAAACAGGTGGAAAAGACCCGGAATCTTACCACTGGGGCGCTGGCCGGGCTGTGTTGCAGCC
>DAIMGD010000070.1:0-9881 GCA_036724165.1 Rhodanobacter sp. | reverse complement strand
ACCGCGGAGGCAGCCACCAGGACCTTGGGCTTGTGTTGCAGCCCGGCCAGCGCCCACATCGGCAGCTGGCTACCAGCGGCGCTCCACCGCAAATTCGCCGCGACAGCCGTGCGACGTCCAGATGCCCGCGCGGTTAAATCCCCAGCTGTAACCTTCGCTGCAACGGCTGTCGGACTGCTGCTGCACCAGGCGCACGCGGCCATTTCCGCCGACATCGACCTGACAGAACGTGTAGCGGTTGCCATTGCTGTCGCAGCCCATCCGGATCTCGCGATTCCAGTCCGGACCCGGCCGCCAGCCGCCGTCGCGATCGCCGGATCCGTCATGCCGACCATGCCAGTCGCCGCGCCTGTCGTAGGCCGCCTCGGCAAACTGGCCCCGGCAACCACGATCCACCCACAGTCCCTGGCGATCCACGCCCCAGCTCTGGCCGCGGATGCATGCCCCTTTCGATTCCTGTCTTACCAGCTGCGCATCACGCCATGGCACTGCACAGCGGTTGAAATGGCCATCGTTGCTTTCGCAACGGATCGCTCTTCCCGACTGCGCCTGCGCCGACGATGTGGCTGTCAGCGACAGCACACCAAGCAGGCATGTCGCGGCGCCGATCAAGAGCTTGCCCGAACCATGCATAGTCATAATCCCTCCCGGAAGATGTCGTCACACACATCGCGCGCAAGCAAGGCGCGCACGCTGCATTCTGCACTGCAGTCCGCTCACATGCGACCCGTCGATCGGCGATCAGTCGCCGCTGGCCGCCTTGCCGCCCGAGGCGGCGGGCGCCGCTGCGGGTGCGGGTGCGGGCGAGGCTGCCGGCGTGGGCGCAGCGCTTTTTTCATTGACTGCCGGCTTGGCGGCGCCACTGTCGCCCGCACTTTCGGCCAGGTTGCGCTTCTTGTCGCCTTCCTTCTTGAAGTCGGTTTCGTACCAGCCGCTGCCGGCCAGGCGGAACGAAGGGGCGCTGACCCTGCGATGCAGTTGCGGGGCAGCGCAGACCGGACAGATCGTGGGATCGGCGTCGGACAACTTCTGCAGGCGGTCGAAACGATGACCGCAGCTGCTGCATTCGAATTCATAGATGGGCATGGCAATTCCAGGCGACACAGGCCAGCCGCGGGCTGGCAACACGCCATTATCGGTGGGTTCGGGCCGAATTCAACGTACCACACGACGCATGGCGCCATTCGACCCATCGATGTAACCTGCGTTTCGGGAATACCGGGCATGCCGTCACTCCAAGAAAAATGGCGAAATCCCAGTTTTGACTTATAGATTTATAGACGTCTATACGTCTATTGACGGAGCGATTCCAGGGTATTGTCCTGCACTTAGTTGTGCAACGATTCAAGAATCCGGAGAGTTTTCCCATGAGCAAACGTCTCGACCCGATCACGCTGGCATGGTTGCCCGCCGTTGTACTGCTCGCACTGTCCGGCACAACGGCCGCACAGGATGCGGCGCCTCCGACAACCAGCAAGGCGAAAGATCTGAGCGCGGTGATCGTCACCGGCACGCGCTCCAACAGCCGCACCGAAAGCAGCTCGCTGACGCCGATCGACGTGGTCTCGGCCAAGGTATTGCAGCAGACCGGCACCAGCGACCTGCCCACAGCGCTCGCACGGATCATTCCTTCGCTCAACTTTCCGCGCCCGGCAGCTGCCGACACAGCCGACACCCAGCGCCCCGCCCAGTTGCGCGGACTGTCGCCCGATCAGGTGCTGGTGCTGGTGAACGGCAAACGCTGGCATCCGGGCGCGATCCTGCTGAACAACGGCGTGATCGGCCGCGGCTCGCAGTCGGTGGATCTCAACACCATTCCGCTATCGTCGATCGATCACATCGAAGTGCTGCGCGATGGCGCGTCGGCACAGTACGGCTCCGACGCCATCGCGGGCGTCATCAACATCATCCTGAAGAAAGGCGCCAAGGGCGGCGACGTGGAGATCAGCGGTGGCCAGTATTCGGCCGGTGATGGGCGGCAATGGCAAGGTTCGGCCGACTTCGGCATCCCGCTGAGCGATGACAAGGGCTGGCTGCGCCTCACCCTGCAGAGCGGCAACGAGGACTACACCAATCGCGCCGGCCCGGACAACCGCCCCGGCTTCCCCGTCCTCGGCGTGAATTTTCGCCAGGGCGACCCGACGGTGCACGACACCAATCTGCTGCTCAACACGCAGTACGACATCACCCCCGATGTGCAGTTCTACGCGTTCGGCCACTTCGGCCGCCGCCAGAGCACCTCGCCAGCGTTTTTCCGCTACGGCACCAATTCGCCCAGTCCGAACAATCCTCTGATCGCCCAGGTCTATCCCGACGGATTCCTGCCGCTCGAGCACGCCGACTCCACCGATCAGTCGCTCGTCACCGGCCTGCGCGGCAAGGTCAACGGCTGGCGCTGGGATCTCAGCGGCAACTTTGGCCGCAATCGCGTCTCCTACGAAACGCGGCGCAGCCTCAACTACGCCTTCCTGCACGACTTCGGCAGCACGCCGAGCGTATTCGACGACGGCATTCTCAGCGCCAAACAGCAAAGCGTTGACCTGGACATCGCCAAGGACGTCTCCGCCAGCTGGCTGCCGAACCCGGTGACGGTGGCGTTCGGTGCGGAGTACCTGCGCCAGACCTACGGCATCGACGCCGGCTCGCTGCCCTCCTGGTATGTCGGCACCTCCGGCACCTCCGGCGGCGCGCAGGGTTTTGCCGGCTGGCAGCCTTCCAATGCCGTCGATGCATCGCGCCAGGACGTGGCCGAATACCTCGACCTGGAAACCAACCTGACCGACAAGCTCGGCGTTTCGGCGGCCGTGCGGCATGAGCACTACAACGATTTCGGCAACACCACCTCCGGCTCGCTGGCCGGCCGCTTCGACTTCACCGACACGTTCGCACTGCGCGCCAGCGCCTCGACCGGTTTCCGGGCACCGTCGCTGGGCCAGGAGTACTTCTCGCAGACGTCCTCACTGTACTTCGCCAATGGCAACTCGGCGGGCCTTCCGGCCGGCATCTACAACTCGGGCCTGGTGCCCGTCGGAAGCCAGATCGCGCGACTGCTCGGCTCGCAGCCGCTGAAGCCGGAGAAGTCGAGGAACTACACCCTGGGCGCGGTCTGGAACCCCACAGCTGCGCTGACGCTCAGCCTGGACGTGTACCAGATCAACATCCAGAACCGCATTGCCCTGTCCGGCGCGATTTCCACCACGGCGCCGGTAGTGGTGAACTACCTGGCGGCCAACGGCATCGGCAACCTGAACTACAGCAGCATCGACTACTTCACCAATGCGGCCAATACACGCACGCGTGGCGTCGATTTCGTCGGCACCTACCTTGCCGACCTGGGCAGCGCAGGCACCCTGTCCACCACGCTCAGCGCCAACTACAACCAGAACATGGTCACCGAGGTCAAACCCAATCCGGCCGTGCTGACCGACCTGGGCGTCAACTTCGTGCGCCTAAGCCGTCAGGACATCAAGGGCTATCTGGCCAATTCGAGCCCGCGCAGCAAGCTGATCCTCAGCGAGCAGTACGACGTCGGCCACTGGGGCGTGACCGGCACGCTGACCCGCTATGGCAGCTACACGAACTACGTCAGCAGCCTGGCCAGCTACAACGTGGCCACCGGCGTGGTCGACCAGACCTTCACGCCCAAGTGGGTCTTCGACCTGGCAGTGAACTACAACCTGCACGACTGGACGTTCACGCTGGGCGCGGATGACGCGCTCAACACCTATCCGGACAAGAACATTCCGAACAACACCAATCACGGCACGCTGCCGTATTCCACGTTCTCGCCGTTCGGCTACAACGGTGCCTATGTGTACGGCAAGGTGCGCTACAGCTGGTAATCGTCTGCTGTCATTTCTCGCGAAGAAAAATCCCGGCGGAAGCCGGGATTTTTCGTTCATGCGGCAGTGAATCGCAGATGTCCGCCCGCGGCATCGACCTGGATCCGCGTACCCGCCGGATAACGTCCCTCCAGAATCTCCCGCGCCAGCGGATTCTCCAGCTGCTGCTGGATTGCCCGCTTCAATGGCCGCGCACCATAGACCGGATCGAAGCCGGTGTTGCCGAGCAGGGCCAGTGCGGCGTCGCTGACTTCCAGCTTCAACTGCCGCTCGGCCAGGCGCTTCTCCAGGTACGCCAGCTGGATCCTGGCGATCGCGCGGATCTGCGTCTTGTCGAGTGGACGGAACACCACGATCTCGTCGAGCCGGTTGATGAACTCCGGGCGGAAGTGCGCCTGCACCACCCCCATCACCGACGCTTTCATCTGCGTGTAGCGCTCCTCGACATCGCCGTCCTCGCCGTTCTCGGATGCGTCCTGGATCATCTGCGAGCCCAGATTGGAGGTCATCACGATCACCGTGTTGCGGAAGTCCACGGTGCGACCCTGGCCGTCGGTGAGCCGGCCGTCGTCGAGCACCTGCAGCAGGATGTTGAACACGTCCGGGTGTGCCTTCTCGACCTCGTCGAGCAGGATCACGCTGTATGGCCGACGCCGCACCGCCTCGGTCAGGTAGCCGCCCTCTTCGTAGCCGACGTAACCCGGCGGCGCGCCGACCAGCCGGCTCACCGAGTGCTTCTCCATGAACTCGCTCATGTCGATGCGCACCATCGCATCGGTGGTATCGAACATGAACTCGGCCAGCGCCTTGCACAGTTCGGTCTTGCCCACGCCGGTGGGACCGAGGAACAGGAACGAGCCATTCGGCCGGTTCGGATCGGACAGCCCGGCACGCGAGCGGCGGATCGCGTCGGACACCGCACGCACCGCCTCGTCCTGGCCGACCACGCGCTTGTGCAGATCGTCTTCCATGTGCAGCAGTTTCTCGCGCTCGCCTTCGAGCATCTTGGCGACCGGGATGCCGGTCCAGCGCGCGACGACTTCGGCGATTTCCTCGGCGGTGACCTTGTCCTGCAGCAGCTTGAAGTCCTGCTGCTCGGCGGCCTGCGCCGCGGCAAGCTGCTTCTCCAGTTCGGGCAGCCGGCCGTACTGGATTTCGCTCATCTTCGCGTAATCCTGCCCGCGTTGCGCCGTCTCCAGATCCAGCCGCGCCTGCTCGATCTGCTCCTTCACCCGGGTCGTGCCCTGCAGCGCGGCCTTTTCGGATTTCCAGATTTCGTTGAGGTCGGAGAATTCACGCTCGAGCTTGTCGATGTCGGTTTCCAGGTCGACGAGGCGCTGCTTCGATTCGCTGTCCTTCTCCTTCTTCAGCATCTCGCGCTGGATCTTCAGCTGGATCAGCCGGCGTTCGAGGCGATCGAGTTCCTCCGGCTTGGAGTCGATCTCCATGCGGATGCGCGAGGCCGCCTCATCCATCAGGTCGATCGCCTTGTCCGGCAGCTGGCGGTCGGGGATGTAGCGGTGCGACAGCGTGGCCGCGGCGACGATCGCCGGGTCGGTGATCTCGACGCCGTGATGCACGGCGTAGCGTTCCTTCAGGCCGCGCAGGATCGCGATGGTGTCCTCGACCGAAGGCTCGCCGACAAAAATCTTTTGGAAACGCCGCTCCAGCGCGGCGTCCTTCTCGATGTACTTGCGGTATTCGTCCAGCGTGGTGGCGCCGATGCAATGCAGCTCGCCACGCGCCAGCGCGGGCTTGAGCATGTTGCCCGCATCCATCGCGCCATCGGCCTTGCCGGCGCCGACCATCGTGTGCAGTTCGTCGATGAACAGGATCACCCGGCCTTCCTGCTTGGACAGGTCGCTGAGCACCGCCTTCAGGCGCTCCTCGAATTCGCCGCGGAACTTCGCGCCGGCGATCAGCGCGCCCATGTCCAGCGCCAGCACGCGGCGGTTCTTCAGCCCCTCGGGCACTTCGCCCTTGATGATGCGCTGGGCCAGCCCTTCGACGATCGCGGTCTTGCCGACGCCGGGCTCGCCGATCAGCACCGGGTTGTTCTTGGTGCGCCGCTGCAGCACCTGGATGGTGCGGCGGATCTCCTCGTCGCGGCCGATCACCGGATCGAGCTTGCCCTTCTCGGCGCGCTCGGTGAGGTCGATGCAGTATTTCTCCAGCGCCTGGCGCTGCTCCTCGGCGTTCTCGCTCTGCACGGTGTCGCCGCCGCGCAGTTTCTCGATCGCCGCTTCCAGATTCGGCTTGGTCGCGCCGCTCGCCTTGAATGCCGCGCCGAGTTCGCCCTTGTCGTCCAGCGCCGCCAGCACGAACAGCTCGCTGGCGATGAACTGGTCGCCGCGCTGCTGCGCCAGCTTGTCGGTGAGGTTGAGCAGGCGGGTCAGATCGTTGCCGACATTGATGTTGCCCTCCTGCCCGCTGACCTTGGGCAGCCGTTCGAGCAGGCCGTTGATGCGCTGCTGCAGCGCCGGCACGTTGACCTGCGCCTGGGTCAGCATCGGCGCGGTCGAGCCACCCTGCTGGGCAAGCAGCGCCGCCATCACATGCTCCGGTTCGAGCATGTTGTGGTCGCGGCCCACGGCCAGCGACTGCGCGTCGGCCAGCGCCTGCTGGAAACGCGAGGTGAGTTTGTCCATCCGCATGTCGATATCCCCGCAATCAATCTGACGGTTCACCCGCCGCTGCCTGCGAGATGCGGACGACAGGCGGCGATTCAAGCTGCTGCGGCGTTATGTGGCAGGCGCGACACCAGCGCCTCTTCACATTCGGTTTGCTACGGTGAGCGTGATGTTGACGACACGCTCCACCACGCAGACGCTTCGCCGGCCGCTGTCGGCGCCGCCGCTCCCGGCCAATGCGACGCGCTGGGCACTGTTCCTCGATGTCGACGGCACCCTGCTCGATTTTTCGGATGATCCCCAGGCGATCAAGGTCGGCCCGTCGCTGCTGGCGCTGCTGCATGCCTTGCATCGCACCTTGCATGGCGCACTGGCGCTGGTCAGCGGTCGCGGACTGACTGAACTGAACCGGCTGTTCGGCAACCCGCGCTGGGCGGCGGCCGGGCTGCATGGGCTGCAACTGCGCCATGCCGACGGCAGCTTCCGCCGATTCACCGTCTCCGACGAGCAACAGGCGCACATGCAGCGTGCAACCCATGCGCTGGCCGCGCAGTTCGATGGCGTGCAGCTGGAGGACAAGCAGATGGCGGTTGCACTGCACTGTCGCCGCGCACCCGAGCAGTTGCCCGCGTTGCGCGAGGCGGCGATGACCGCGCTGAAGCAGTTGCCTGGCTACGAGTTGCAGCCGGGCAACCTGGTGCTGGAGTTCAAGCCGGCCGGCATGGACAAGGGACGCGCGCTGCGCGAACTGCTTGCCCGCGCGCCCTTTGCCGGACGCCTGCCGATCTATCTGGGCGACGACCTGACCGACGAACACGCCTTTGCCAGCACCAATCGAAAGCACGGGCTCAGCATACGGATCGGCTCGCGCGAACCCACACTGGCCCATTTCACCCTGCCTGACCCCGCCGCGGCGGAGTCCTGGCTGGTTCGCGTCCTGGACGCAATGACGCACGGAGCTCCCCAGCATGCCCGACTCTTCGGAGGCCACCACCCGCGCCAGCCTTGAGCTCGGCGTGATCGGCAACGGCAGCGTTGCCGCCCTGATCGATCCGTACGGCCGCATCGTCTGGTGCTGCCTGCCGCGCTTCGACGCCGATGCCAGCTTCTGCGCGCTGCTGTCGCCACGTATCGACGGCGGCGACTGGGCGATCGAACTGGAAGATTTCGAGCGCTCCGAGCAGCACTACCTGCCGAATACCGCGGTCCTGGTCACGCGCCTGCACGACCGCCACGGCGGCGCCATCGAG
Source organism: Rhodanobacter sp. (assembly GCA_036724165.1). Lineage (GTDB taxonomy): Bacteria > Pseudomonadota > Gammaproteobacteria > Xanthomonadales > Rhodanobacteraceae > Rhodanobacter. Next base: position 2,159 of record DAIMGD010000070.1, on the reverse strand, counting down.
ATCGTCGACTTCGCGCCGCGGCACCGCTCGAACGGCCGCCTCTACCATCCGGTGATGCTGGCACGCCGGGTCAGCCCGCTCAGCGGTTCGCCACGTATCCGGGTCAGGCTGCGGCCATTGTGCGAGTACGGTGCGCGCAGCGCCGCGACCACCTCGGGCAGCAATCACATCCGCTTCCTGCTCAGCGACGTGGTGCAACGCCTGACCAGCGACGTGGCCACGCCGCTGATCGAACGCAGCCTGCCGTTCGGACTGGAACGGCCGGCGCATTTCGTGTTCGGCCCGGATGAAACCCTGAGCGAAAGCCCGGCCGACTTCATCCGCCTGACGCTGGAACGCACGCTGGACTACTGGCGCGAATGGGTACGCTACCTGTCGATTCCGTACGAGTGGCAGCAAGCGGTGATCCGCGCCGCGATCACCCTCAAGCTGTGCCAGTACGAAGCCACCGGCGCGATCGTCGCCGCGCTGACCACCTCGGTCCCCGAGGCGCCGGACACGGCGCGCAACTGGGACTACCGTTACTGCTGGCTGCGCGACTCGGCGTTCACCGTGCGCGCGCTGAACCGCCTGGGCGCCACCCGCAGCATGGAGGAATACATCCGCTACGTGTTCAACCTGGCAGTCGCCGAAGGCGACGATGAAGTCGGCCCGGTGTTCGGCATCACCTTCGAGCGCGAGCTGCACGAACGGCAGGTGGACAGTCTGGCCGGCTATCGCGGAATGGGTCCGGTACGGGTCGGCAACGATGCCTGGCAGCAACGCCAGAACGATGCCTACGGCTCGGTGGTGCTGGCCTCGGCACAGCTGTTCTTCGATCACCGGCTGGAACATCGCGGCGACGAGGTGACGTTCCGCCGGCTGGAGCGGATGGGCGCGCTGGCGCTGCGCATGGCCGAGCAACCGGATGCGGGACTGTGGGAATTCCGCGGCCGCGCCGCCGTGCATACCTATTCGGCGGCGATGTGCTGGGCCGCCTGCGATCGCCTGGCGCATATCGCCACCGAACTGGGCCTGGACCAGCGCGCACGCTACTGGCACGACGAGGCGGTGCAGTTGCATGCGCGGATCGAGGCGCGCGCGTGGAACGACCGGCTCGGCCATTTCGTCGATGCCTATGACGGCGAGCATCTGGATGCCAGCCTGCTGCTGCTGGCCGACATCGGCTTCGTCGAGGCGCGCGATCCGCGCTTCGTCGCCACCGTGGAGGCGATCGGCACGGCACTCGGTCGCGGCGACTACCTGTTCCGCTACATCGCGCCGGACGATTTCGGCGCGCCGGAAACCAGCTTCAACATCTGCACGTTCTGGTACATCGAGGCGCTCGCCGCGATCGGCCGCAAGGAGCAGGCGCGGGCGATGTTCGAGCACATGCTGGGCATGCGGAACGGGCTGGGACTGTTGTCGGAGGATCTGGCCCCGGACAGCGGCGAACACTGGGGGAACTACCCGCAGACCTACTCGCTGGTCGGCCTGATCCAGACGGCGATGCGGCTGTCGCGTCGCTGGGAGGAAGCGCTGTGAAGCAGGCTGCGCGCAAGCCGGGCCGGCTGGTGGTGGTCTCCAATCGCGTCGCGCTGCCGCAGCAGGACGCCGCCGCCGGCGGGCTCGCCTCGGCGATGCACGCGGCGCTGCAGGAGCGCGGCGGCCTGTGGTTCGGCTGGAGCGGCAAGATCTCCAGCCCTGCCGAACTGCATCAGCTCAGCGACGGTCCGATCGACTACGCCACGATCGACCTGTCGCGCGAGGATCACGACGAGTTCTACGCCGGCTTCGCCAATCGCACGCTGTGGCCGCTGCTGCATTATCGGCCCGACCTGGTGGACTACCAGCGCGACCATCTGGACGGCTATCTTCGCGTCAATGCAATGTTTGCCGAGCATCTGCTGAAGCTGCTTGAACCGGATGACATCGTCTGGGTGCACGACTATCACCTGATTCCGCTGGCCGCGCTGCTGCGCCAGCGCGGCGTGAAGAACCGGATCGGTTTCTTCCTGCACACGCCGCTGCCGGCCGCCGCACTGCTGATCGTGCTGCCGCAGCACCGCGAACTGCTGGAGACGCTGGCCAGCTACGACCTGGTCGGCCTGCACACGGCGCGCGACCTGCGTGCACTGGAAGATTATTTCCTGCACGAGATCGGCGGCTGCATGCGCTGG
>DAIMGD010000069.1:0-10715 GCA_036724165.1 Rhodanobacter sp. | reverse complement strand
GCCGGCTGTGCACGTGCGACGCGGCTGAGGGCGACTCGCGTCGCGGTCACGCCGGAGGGCGGGACGGGTGCGCCGACCTGCCGCGGCTGGCCGCCGGCGGCAGCTGTTCGGTCGCCGAGGGCGATCGCCTGCAGGCGTTCTTCAAGCAGCGCATGAACGACGCCGACGGCGTCGATCGCGGCCTGGCGCAGACCAGCGAGTCGATCCAGCTGTGCAGCGCGCTGAAGGCGAAGCAGGACGCGGCGGCGATCATGCGCTGAGGCATCGCGCTGGCGTCACTGTCGTTTTTGCCGTCACCCCGCAGGCAGATGTTCAGCCTTTTTGCCGTCATCCCGGCGCAGGCCGGGATCGCTCTACAACAGCGAGGAGCGACCCTGCCTGAGCAGCCATTCGGCTGGTGAGAGCCGCCGGGATGACGATCTTGGAGCGATGACCAGCTTCGCTGTTGTGGAGCTTCTCCGGCCTGCGCCGGAATGACGAGTTCGGGTGGATATTCAGCTTTTTCCATCGTCCCGTCAGGGAAGATAGCGGTCGACGCCGATGGTTTTCAGTCCGCGCCGAGTATCAGCATCTCCCCGTCGAATCCGCGACATCCCCGCCGACTGTTTTTCAATCCTCGTCGAGTGCAAACGCATTCCGCAGCGTGTTTTTTTCATCCCGGCCGGGTATCGGGATATCGGCGCCGACGCTTTTTCAGTCCCTGCCGACTGCTGCACAGTCCCGTCGATGGCGCACTCATCCCGGCCGAGCTTCGCGACATCCCCCGCCGCGTCATTTCCAGTCCCCACCGACTGACGACGCATCGACCTCGATGGCGGTGCCGGAGGACGCGAAAATCCTGCAAACAAGGCAGAGGGCTGCAACGGCTCGCGTTTTCTAGCGCGAACGCGCGCCGGCGGACGCACAATCAGCGCCATACAGGTCGTGGTACACCTGACTGACACAGCTTTCCAGCGCGCCGCCCTGGCGGGCCTTGCAGAAGGCGTCGTTGAGCTGCTTTTCGGCGATGTGCAGGTGGCGCAGGAAGCGCTGGGTATCGCTGGAGAGGCCGAGCTGGGCCATCTGCCGATCCAGGCTGATCACGTCGTCCGCGCGCTCGGGCGACTGGTTATCCGACGCGGTTTTGGCGGGCATCGGTGCACTGGAGGCGGTGTCGTTCATGCCGGATAGCAAAGCAAGACGCTTGCCAGTACGGCGCTGACCGGGGCGATCGGTCGGCGCGTCAGCCCACAACCGCTGCGAAGCGGCGTAGTGACTCGCATCGGCATGAATGACGCGCACCAGCGAAGCGGCCGTCAGTTGAACAGACCGGTCCGCTTCACTGCCGGATGAGGCCAAAACTGCCCCTGATTGACGCCCGCAGTCAGGCGAAAGGCATCTGCGCCAGCAGCCTGGTCAGTCCGGATCCAACCCGGCCGGCGGTACCCCGCGATTGGCTGGAAAACGGAGCTTGGCTGCTTCAGTCAACAAGCGCACATGAGCACAGTGCAGTCACGCAAGTAAGTCCATGCTCCGCCGCATGGTCATCTTCGATATTCCCTATGCACCGGTGCATCTAGGCGTCTGGTCGGTGGACGTCAGCAATGACGGCCACCAAGAATTTGAAAGCCGGAAGGACGCACTCCGGTTCGCGATCGCCGCGGCGCTGAAGTTGCATCAGGGTGGCGACGAAACCCTGATCACCATCGAGGGCATCGACGGCGTGTGGCGTTCATTCGATCACCTGGCAAAAGGCGTCGCGCCGTAGGTCTGCCGAGTCAGGCCGCTGGAATCGCGCCGGCGCGGCAGGCTTGCATGAGCTTGCCCGCAAGGTTCGCGGTCAACAAACTGGTTCGCATTCATGCGAACCACCCTGCGGGCCAAGCAGTCGTCAGTGTGTTGCATCGACCGGTTGAGACCGCCGTCCAAAGCGGACATTACAGAACAACCGCACTTTACGCCTGCGCACCCACCCGCAACACCAGCTTCCCCCGATGACTCCCATCAAACAACCGATTCAACACCTCGGGCGCATTCTCCAACCCCTCCGCCACCGTTTCCTCCGCCTTCAACTTCCCCTCGCGAATCCACCCTGAAAGCGCCTGCACCGCCTCACGCGTCTTCGTGTAGTCGAGCACCAGAAACCCGCGCATGCTCAGCCGCTTCATCACGAACACACCGAAGTCGTCACTCGGCCGTTCGCCGCTGTTGTAGCCGGAGATCAGCCCGCATAGCGCCACGCGGCCGCCGATGACCATGCGTGAGAGCACCGCGCGCATCACCTCGCCGCCGACGTTTTCAAAATTGACATGGACGCCGTCGGGCGTGGCGGCCTTGAGTTGCTGCTTGAAGTCTTCGGCCTTGTAGTCGACGGCGGCGTCGAAGCCGAGTTCGTCGGTGAGGTAACGGCACTTGTCGGCGCCGCCGGCGATGCCGACCACGCGGGCGCCCATGATCTTGCCGATCTGGCCGGCGATCGAGCCGACCGAACCGGCCGCGGCGGAGACCACCAGCGTTTCGCCGGGCTGCAGCGGGGCGATGTCGGTGAGGCCGTAGTAGGCGGTGACGCCGCTCATGCCGCAGGCGCCGAGCAGGGTCGGCAGCGGGATGCCGGGATCGGCGGGCAGGCGCACATAGCCCTTGGCGTCCTCGTGCAGCACCAGATAGTCCTGCCAGCCGGTGATGCCCTGCACCAGCTCGCCTTCGTTGTACTTCGACGAGCGCGACTGCACCACCCGACCCAGCCCGAGCGCGCGCATCACCTCGCCGATCGCCACCGGCGGCAGGTACTGCGGGATGTCGCGCATCCACACGCGGTTGGTGGGATCCATCGAGATGTACAGCACGCGCACCAGCACCTCGCCGTCCTTCAGCTCGGGCACGGCTTGCTCGACGAGATCGAAATCCTCGCGTGTTACCCAACCTTCGGGGCGGGTCTTCAGACGCAACTGACGATTGATTGTGGACATGGGGTTCACCGTGATGCGGGGAAGGGAAGTGAGGACGTTCGACTATACGGCGCAGGCGCCGCCGTCGATCACCATTTCGGCGGCGGTGACGTAGCGGCTTTCGTCGGAGGCCAGGTACAGCACGGCATAGGCAACGTCGTCCGGCTCGCCGAGGCGATGCATCGGAATGCCGTGGGTGAGCTTGCGGGTGGCTTCTTCCTCGCCCAGCGCGTCGAAGAACGGCGCCACGATGCCGGTGCGGATGAAGGCCGGATGGATCGAGTTGCAGCGCACGTCGACCTGCTGCCGCGTGCAGTCGATCGCGACCGATTTGGTCAGCATCGCCACTGCGGCCTTGGAGGTGTTGTACGCGGTGTAATCGGGGCCGACCTTGAACGCGGCCAGCGAGGAGATGTTGACGATCGACGCGGGCTGATGCGCGCGCAAATGCGGCAGCGCATGTTTGCAGCCGAGCATGATGCTCTCCACGTTGACGCTCATCACGCGGCGCCACTCCTTCAGCTCGATCTGTTCGACCGTGCCGAGCGAGCCGATGCCGGCATTGTTGACGAGAACAGAGAGGCCGCCCATGGCCGCGCTCGCTTCGTCCAGCAGCGCATGCCAGCGTTCCTCATCGCGCACGTCCTGCACGGCGGACCAGGCGACCTGCCGGCCACGCTCGCGGTTGATCTCGTCAGCCACCACGCGCACGCCGGCTTCGTCGATATCGGTGAGAAAGACATTCGCGCCGTGGCGCGCAAGCATGCGCGCGATCGCGGCGCCGAGACCACCGGCCGCGCCGGTGACGAAGGCGCGCTTGCCGGCGACGCGTTGTGCGGAGGGTTCGGTCATGGCGGGTTCCTGCCGATGTTGAAGGGGGACGATGTTGGTCGGATCAGACACAGAGATAGCCGCCATCGACGTTGAGCACCGCGCCGGTGGTGTACGAGGCCGCGTCGGAGGCGAGATAGAGCACGGCGCCGGCCATCTCCGACGGCTGCGCCACCCGGCGCATCGGCACGTGCGCCAGCGCCTGCTTGAGGATTGCCGGCGTGTTCACCAGCACCGAGGCGAACCTGGTGTCGGTCAGCCCCGGCAGCAGCGCGTTGCAGCGCACGCCGGCCGCGGCGCATTCCACCGCGAACGCCTTGGTCATCGAGATCACCGCGGCCTTGGTGATCGAGTAGATGCCCTGCTGGAAGCCGGGCACCACGCCGTTGACCGAGGCCACGTTGACGATCGCACCGCCGCCGCTGGCCGCCATCAGTTTCGCGGCATGCGTGGACATGTAGAAGTAGCCGCGGATGTTGACGTCGACGGTCTTCTGGAAGATGCCCGGATCGGTGTCCAGGATGCTGCCGAAGTATGGATTGGTGGCCGCGTTGTTGACCAGGATGTCCAGACGTCCATACGTCTTTTCGACATGTGTGAACAGCGCCTCGATCTGCGCCAGTTCGCCGATGTGGCAGACGAACGCTTCGGCCGAACCGCCGGCGGCGACGATCTCGTCGACCACCAGCTGGCAGTCGGCCTCGCGCCGGCTGGAGACGATCGTGTGCGCGCCGTGCGCGGCCAGCAACCTGGCGATCTCCGCGCCAATGCCGCGGCTGGCACCGGTGACGATGGCGATCTTGCCGGAGAGGTCGAAACTCGAAGTGATGCTCATGGCACGGTCTCCAGACGAAGGGAAAAGAAATCAGCGCAGCGTGACGAGCTGAGGGTCGCTCGCGTGTTCCAGATGCGGCCACGCGTTGTAGGTAACCAGCGTCGCACCACGTTGAGCGAGTCGCAGCCGGGTGAGGCCGGTGTTCACCAGCGGCCAGCTGAGCTTGAAGGTCTGCGCCAGCGGCGCGTCGATCACGCTGTTGACGAGCACAGCGATCGGGCCGCCCGAGGTGAACGCCCAGATCGTGCGCGCCGGATGTTCGGCCAGCGTCTGCAGTGCATGCAAGACGTTGCCGCGAAAGGCCGGCCAGGTCAGCTGGTATTCGGTGTCGTGCGCACAGTCGACCCAGCGCGCGACGGCATCGGCGAACAGGCGCTGGAACGCGCGGTGTGGATCGGGCGCCTGCTTCAATGCCGCGCGCAGCGCGCCGGGGCCACTCAGGTCGGGTCGATGCCGCGCGAGCAATTCGTGGTGATCGACTTCGTCCAGACCATCCAGCATCAGCGGCGTGAGCTCGATGCCGGCCGCTGCGAGACACAGCTCGGCGGTGCGTCGATGTCGTTCGCGCGGGCCGATCGCGATCAGGTCAGGCGGCGAGCCAGACGCTGCCAGCCACCTACCCAGTCGATGCGATTGTTCTTCGCCTGTCGGCGACAAGTGGTCGTAGTCATCCGCGCCGAAACTGGCCTGACCATGGCGGATCAGCAGCAGGCTGCGCGCGCTCACAGTGTCGAACGGCCGATGATCCGGCGGCAGCGCGCGCCCATGTAACGGGCGGCCTGGCCGAAGCCGGCGAATTGCGGATTGCTGGTCTGGCCCAGCGTGTAGCGACGGTAGATCTGCTGGATGATCACCATCAGCCGGAACAGTCCGAACACTTCGTAGAAATCGAAGTTGTGCACCTGCCGGCCGCTGCGTTCGGCGTAGTAATCGATCACCTCGCGCCGCGTCAGCATGCCGGGTACGTGGGTGGGCTGGCGGCGGAACGACTGGAACGTGGCATCGTCGTCGGCCTGCACCCAGTACGCCAGCGAGCCGCCCAGATCCATCAGCGGATCGCCGATGGTGGCCATCTCCCAGTCCAGCACGCCGATGATCTGCAGTGGATGCTCGGGATCGAGCACCACGTTGTCGAAGCGGTAGTCGTTGTGGATCACGCAGCTCGCGTTGTCGTTTGCCGGCTGTTTCGCGGCCAGCCACGCCACGACATCGGCGCAGGCATCGGTGTCCTCGGTGAGCGACTGCTGCCAGCGCTCGCTCCAGCCGGCGACCTGCCGCGCGATGTAGCCATCGCCCTTGCCGATGTGCTGCAACACGGCCAGCGAGGCATCCACCTGGTGCAGCTCGATCAACCGCTCGATGAAACCCAGGCAGAGCTGGCGCACGCCGTCCGCATCCAGACCCAGCTCGGCCGGCAACTCGCGGCGCAGGATGCTGCCGCGCAGCCGTTCCATCACGTAGAAATCCTGGCCGAGCACCGACGCATCGTTGCAGCTGGCGAGGATCGCCGGCACATACGAATAGTGCGGTTTCAGCGCCGCCATCACCCGTGCCTCGCGCAGCATGTCGTGCGCCGACTTCGCCTTGGCGCCGGCCGGTGGACGCCGCAGCACCAGTTCGCGGTCGCCATAGCTGATCAGGTAAGTCAGGTTGGAGGCGCCGCCGGGAAACTGCGCGATGGTCGGCGTGCCTTCGAGGCCGGTGATGTGCTGCTGCAGGAACGCGTCGACGCGCGGCAGGTCGAGCGCATCCTCGTCACGTACCGCGCGCGGCTGATCCAGCGACGTGCTCATCGCGCCGGCTCCGGTGCGCCTTGCGCCTTCATTTCCAGTCGCGCGATCACGCCACGATGGACTTCGTCCGGGCCGTCGGCCAGCCGCAGCACGCGTGCATACGCGTACAACTGGGTCAGCGGAAAATCGTCGGACAGGCCGGCGCCGCCATGGAGCTGGATCGCCGCATCGGCCGCCTGCTGCGCCACTGCCGGCACCGCCACCTTGATCTGCGAGATCAGGCTGAGCGCGGCCTTGGTGCCATGCGTGTCCAGCGTCCAGGCGGTCTTCAGGGTCAGCAGGCGCGCCTGTTCGATCGCCATGCGCAGGTTGGCGATGATATCCGGATTGCCGCCGAGCTCGGCCAGCGGTTTGCCGAACGCGATGCGCGAACGGGCGCGTGCGCACAGCAGGCTCAGCGCGCGTTCGGCCGCGCCGAGCGCGCGCATGCAGTGATGGATGCGTCCGGGCCCGAGCCGGCCCTGCGCGATCTCGAAGCCACGGCCGGCGCCCAGGATGATGTTTTCAATCGGCAGCCGCACTTCGCTGAAGCTCAACTCGCCGTGGCCGCTCGGCTCGTCCAGGTGATGGAACACCGGCAGCATGCGTTCGATGGTCACGCCGGGCGCGTCGAGCGGGCAGATCACCATGCTGTGGCGCCGATGCGGTTCGGCGTGCGGATCGCTCAGCCCCATGAAGATCACGAAGCGGCAATCCGGATGTCCGGCGCCGGTGGTCCACCACTTGCGTCCGTTCAACACGACTTGGTCGCCTTCGATGGTCGCAGTGGCCTGCATGTTGGTGGCGTCGGAGGAGGCCACGTCCGGCTCGGTCATGCCGAACGCCGAGCGGATCCGGCCATCCAGCAGCGGCTGCAGCCAGCGTTGCTGCTGCGCCGGCGTGCCGTAGCGCTGCAGCACTTCCATGTTGCCGCTGTCCGGCGCGCTGCAGTTGAACACTTCCGGCGCGATGAACGAGTGCCCCATGAGCTCGGCCAGCGGCGCGTACTCCAGATGGCTGAGTCCGGCGCCGTGCTCGGCATCGGGCAGGAACAGGTTCCACAGCCCGGCTGCGCGCGCGTTTGCCTTCAGGGTTTGCATCACCGCCGGTTGTCGCCACTGACGGAAGTCGGCGCTGCCGCTCAACTGCGTGGCGTACACCGGTTCGGCCGGCAACACCTGCTCGCGCATGAAGGTGGTGAGGCGTTCGACGAGAGCCTGCGTGCGTGCGGAAGGGGCGAAGTCCATCGACGGTTCTCCTGACCAGCGGCCAGCCTACGCCTCGCGTACGTGATCAGTGAAATGAATATGCCTAATGACTGGACATTAACAAGGTTGATAGGCTGACATCTGCCTCAGCCGACCCCGGCCGCTAGGAGATCACGCCATGGAGCGCAGCGACAACCGCATCGACCTCAACCTCTTTCGCGTGCTCGACGCGATCTACAGCCAGGGCGGCGTCAGCGCGGCGGCACGCGTGCTGCACCTGACCCAGCCGGCGGTCACCCACGCGCTGCAGCGCCTGCGTGACCAGCTCGGCGATCCGCTGTTCGTGCGTCAGGGCAACCGGCTGCTGCCGACCGAAAAGGTGCGCACGATGATGCCGGCGGTGCAGCTGCATCTGAAAGGTCTGCACGCCAGCACGCACGCGCAGCCGCATTTCGATCCGGCGCAGCTGGATCTGGAGTTGACCGTCGGCTTTCGCGACATCCTCGAATCGATCGCGCTGCCGTCGTTGCTGGCGCGGATCGAGCAGCACGCGCCGCAGCTGCGCGTGGTCAGCCGCCGGGTTGCCGCCGATGACGTGGAACGGGAGCTGGCGGCGGGCACGGTCGATCTGGTGGTCGATCGTCCACTACGCGCCAGTGCGCATATTGCGCGCAAGCACCTGCTCGACGAGTCGCTGGTGGTGGTGATGCGCGCCGATCATCCGTGCGCCAGGCAACTGCGGCGCAGCGACTACATGGCTGCACGGCACGTCGCCGTCTCGGCGCTCGGCGAGCCGAATGCGCTGGATACGCTGCTCGGCCAGAACGGCATGTTCCGTCGCGTGCAGATGGTCAGCCAGCACTACTTTTCCGCCTGCCAGATTGCGGCGGCCACGCAGATGCTGCTGACCGTGCCGCGCTCGTATGCGAACCATCTGGCCACGCTGCTGCCGATCGCCGTGCAGCCGTTGCCGATCCGGCTGAAGGCGTTTCCGATTCTGGCCTACTGGCACGCGTCGAAGAATGACGACCGCGCGCACAGCTGGTTCCGTCCGTGGGTGTTCGAGGCGATCACCCGGGCGATCGCGCCGGTGCACCGCTGATCAATGCGCGCTGGCTGCCACCGGAGGTGCAGCTGATTCCGCGCGGGTGTGCTGCTGGATGAACGCCACGGTGTCGTCGATCACCGGCGCCTTGCCGCGCAGCGGTCGCGAGATCGCGAACAGCAGCGCGAAGTGGCCGATGTCCGGGTACAGCTTCAGCTCGACCGGTTCGTTCTGCTGGCGCAACGCACGCGCCAGCGATTCGGCGTTGCGCGGCCACACGATCTTGTCGCTGGTGCCCTGCATCAGCAGCATCGGCGGCTCGTCGCCATTGACGAAGTGCACCGGTTGCGAAAGCAGCTGCTGCGCGTGCGTGCTGCCGAACATGTCGATGTAATCCGGTTCTTCCAGTGGCAGGAAATCGTACGCCCCGGCCAGCCCGATGAAGCCGGCCAGCTGCCGCGGCTGCATGCCGAGATCATTCAACCAGTGCGCGTCGGTGGCCAGCAGCGCGCCGATGTGCCCGCCGGCGGAATGACCCATCACGAACAGGTCGTCCGGGTTGCCGCCGTATTCGCCGGCATGCGCATGCGTCCATGCCACGGCGCGCGCGGCGTCCTGCATGAAGCCGTCCATTTTCACCGTCGGCCACAGGCGGTAATCGGGAATCACCACCACCAGGCCGCGCTTCGCCAGCGCCTCGCCGACCCATGCATACCACTGCCGCTTGCCGGACTTCCAGCTGCCGCCGAAGAAGAACACCACCGTCGGCGCATGCCGCGCATCGGTGGGCCGATAGATGTCCAGCGCCAGCTGGTGCACCGGATCGAACACCACGTCGCGCTGCACCACCACGCCGTCCTTGCTGGCGGTGGCGTTGATGCCGCTGAAAAGCACCGCCTGGCAACCGCTGAGCAAGGCGCTGCCGAGCAGCATCAGTGCTGTGGCGAGCAGCCCGCGACGAAGCGGGCTGCGGGTGGATCTGGCGGGTCGGCTAGGCATGCGTTTTCCTTTGAATGATTCATCGGTCGGACCGCTGTGGCCGACCGGTTAACCCCGTTGTGCGGCAGGCTGCGTTTCATCTGGGGTTGAAGTGATTGCATGCAGATACGAGCGACCTGTCCGGCAGGATGCAGTGGCTGCTGTGTGCTTGCCGTGTACCACTTACACTGTGCCGGCCCCGCGGGCACACAGGGAGAAATGCATGCTGCGTCGATCGCCAGGATTGCTGGGTTTTGGGTTGCTGGGTCTGTGGCTGCTGCTGGCCACGCCGTTGCTGGCACAGGATGTGCCGCCGCCGTTGCGCGACTGGCAGGGCTGGGTGCTGCACGACGTGCCGCAGCATGATTGTCCGTTCCTCGCCAGCCAGATGCCGAATGACGGCAGCTATCAATGTGCATGGCCGGGCCGGTTGACCCTCGACGCGGCCAGCAACGGCGGCCATTTCAGCCTGGACGTGCACGTGGATGCATCGAGCTGGGTGGCGCTGCCGGGTGATGAAAAGAGCTGGCCGCAGCAGGTCAGTGCGAACAATCAGCCGGCGGTCGTGCTGCAGCGGGATGGCCAGCCGATGCTGTGGCTGACGCCGGGCGACTACCAGCTGCGCGGCACGCTGCCGTGGACGGCGCGGCCGGCGCGGTTGCGCGTGCCGGCGATGATCGGGCTGGTCACGCTGAGCGTCGATGACGCGGCCGTCGCACGCATCGAGCGCGACGGCGACCAGCTCACCCTGGGCGAAGCCGCCACCGCGCAACGTGCGGCCGATGCGTTGTCGCTGCGCGTCTATCGACGCCTGCAAGACGGCCTGCCGGCCACGCTGGAGACGCAACTGCAGTTCAAGGTCACCGGCAGCGCACGCGAGCAGCTGCTCGGCCCGGTGCTGCCGGCCGGCTTCGTCGCCACCGCCTTGTCCGGCGAGCTGCCCGCACGACTGGAGAACGACGGCCGCCTGCGCCTGCAGCTGCGACCGGGCGAGTGGACGGTCACGCTGGTCGCGCGCAGCGTCGCGCCGCTGGGCAAGATCGCGTTGAAGTTGCCGGCGGCACCGTGGCCGCGGCAGGAAATCTGGAGTTATGCCGACGACACCGGCCTGCGCAGCAC
>DAIMGD010000068.1:0-10762 GCA_036724165.1 Rhodanobacter sp. | reverse complement strand
CAGCGACGAGGCGCTGTCGCTGGCGCGCGAGAACATCGTGTTCCAGCATGTCGAGGGCCGGGTCGAGGCGATCAAGTCGGATCTGTTCGCCGGAGTGAAGGGGCGTCGCTACGACCTGATCGTCTCCAATCCGCCGTATGTCACCGAGGACGAGTACTCGGCCTTGCCGGGCGAATACGCGCACGAGCCGAAGCTGGGCCTTACCTCCGGTGTCGATGGCCTCGACCTGTGCCTGCGCATGCTGGACGAGGCCGCTGAGCATCTCACCGATGACGGCCTGCTGGTCGTCGAGGTGGGCGAGAGCGAACACGCGCTGGCCGCGCTGCTGCCGGAAGTGCCATTCATCTGGATCGAGTTCAAGGTGGGCCAGATGGGCGTGTTCGCACTGGAGCGGCGCGATCTGGTCGAACACGCCGCGATGATCCGTGCGGCCGCGGCGGCGCGCGGCGTCGCCTGATGGAACCTGTCGTGTGGAACTGAACACATCGCGCTTGCGGCTCGATGCCTTGCAACCGGCCGACGCCGAAGCGTTGTTCGGCTATCGCGCCGATCCAGACGTAGCCCGTTTCCAGGGCTGGCGCCCAGCCGGCGTGACCGACGCGGCAGATTTCATCGAGCGCCAGGCAGGTGCTTCGCTGGATACGCCGGACAGCTGGTTCCAGCGCGCGATCCGTCTGTGCGATGGTGAGGAATTGATCGGCGACCTGGGCATCCATCTGCCAGCGGATGCCGAGGGCTCCGTCGAATTCGGCGTCAGCATCGCGCCGGCCTATCAGGGCAGGGGATACGCCAGCGAAGCCTTGCGGGCGGTGTTCGCTCTGGTATTCGGCCAGCTCGGCCGGCACCGCGTCCATGCCTCGGTCGACCCGCGCAATCTCGCCAGCATGGCGCTGCTGCGTGCGCTGGGCATGCGGCAGGAAGCGCATCACCGCGAAAGCCTGTGGCTGCACGGCGAATGGGTCGACGACGTGGTGTTCGCGCTGCTGGCCAGCGAGTGGCAGGCGGCGCACTGACCCGATCGGGGTGCCATCGCGCTAAGCTGTGACGAACTATCTCCAGACGTCCATTCCCCGTGTCCAGCAATTCCTTCGGCAAGCTCTTCACTGTCACCACCTTCGGCGAAAGCCACGGACCGGCCATCGGCTGCGTGATCGATGGCTGTCCGCCGGGCCTGCCGATCGGTGCGGAGGAATTCCGTACCGACCTGGATCGGCGCGCCACCGGCCGAAGCCGCTATACCTCGCAGCGGCATGAGGCGGACGAGGTGGAGATCCTTTCCGGCGTCTACGAAGGCAAGACCACCGGCACGCCGATCGCGCTGCTGATCCGCAACATCGATCAGCGCAGCAAGGATTACGGCGAGATCGTGTCGACCTTCCGCCCCGGTCACGCCGATTACACCTACTGGCAGAAGTACGGCATCCGCGATCCGCGCGGCGGCGGCCGCTCCTCGGCACGCGAAACCACCATGCGCGTGGCGGCTGCGGTGATCGCCAAGAAATGGCTGGCCGAACGCCATGGCGTGCGCGTGCGCGGCTACCTGGCACAGGTTGGCGAGATCACGCCGGACACCTTCGACTGGGATGCGGTGGAGCAGAATCCGTTCTTCTGGCCGGACGCATCGCAGGTGCCGGCGCTGGAGACTTATGTCAATGCATTCCGCAAGTCCGGCGACTCGGTCGGCGCGCGCGTCAATGTGGTCGCCGACGGCGTGCCGCCAGGCTGGGGCGAGCCGATCTACGGCAAACTGGACGGCGACCTGGCCAGCGCGCTGATGTCGATCAATGCGGTCAAGGGTGTCGAGGTCGGCGACGGTTTTGCCGCGGTCACCCAGCACGGCAGCGAGCATCGCGACGAAATGTATCTGGACGGCTTTACGTCCAATCATGCCGGTGGCATTCTCGGCGGCATCAGCAGTGGCCAGCCGGTGACGGCGTCGATCGTGCTGAAACCCACCTCCAGCATCCTGATTCCCGGCCACAGCGTGAACCTGGCCGGCGAGCCGGTGGAAGTGGTCACCAAGGGTCGCCATGATCCCTGCGTCGGCATCCGCGCCACGCCGATCGCCGAGGCGATGATGGCGCTGGTGCTGATCGATCACGCGCTGCGTCATCGCGCCCAGTGCGGTGATGTCGGCGTGGTGGAACCGCGGATTCCGGGACTACCCGCAGCCTGATTGCCAGAGAATACGAGATGGCCAACAAACCGAAGGTGTGGGTTTCACGCCCTACCTTTCCCGACATCGTCGCCCGTCTTGATGAGCACTTCGAGGTGGCTTGCGAGCCCGATGAAATCGTGTTTTCGGCCTCCGAACTGGCGAAAAAGCTGGCGGATCCGGATGCCGCGATCGTCGGCCTGAAGGAGCGCATCGGCGTGGCGGAAATCCTCGGCGCGAAGCGGCTGCGCATCGTCGCCAATCTCAGTGTCGGTTACGACAACCTTGATCTCGCCGCACTGACCGCGGCAGGCATCGCCGCCTCGAACACCGCCGACGTGCTGAACGAAAGCGTGGCCGATTACACCTGGGCACTGCTGCTTGGTGCGGCTCGCCGGGTCGGCGCGGCCGAACGTTGGCTGCGCGCAGGCGAATGGAAAGCCACGAAATTCACCCAGTGGCTGGGCATGGATGTGCGTGGTCGCACGCTCGGCATTCTCGGCATGGGGCGCATCGGCCAGGCCGTTGCACGGCGCGCGGCGGGATTCGGCATGCAGGTCATCTACCACAACCGTTCGGCGCTGCCGGCCTCGGTCGAACGCGAGTGCAACGCCCGCCATGTCGACAAGCCGTGCTTGCTGCGCGAATCCGACTTCCTGGTGCTGGTGCTGCCGTTGACGCCGCAGAATCGGCATGCCATCGGCGCACCCGAGCTGGCACAGATGAAGCCGACCGCCGTGCTGGTGAATGTCGCCCGCGGCGGCATCGTGGATGATGCGGCGCTGGCCCAGACGCTGGCTGAGGGTGGGCTGGCCGCCGCCGCGCTGGACGTGTTCGAAGGTGAGCCGAACGTGCATCCGGCGCTGCTTGCGCTGGACAATGTGCTGCTCAGCCCGCATATCGCCAGCGCCAGTCACGATGCCCGACGCGCCATGACCGCGCTGGCGGTCGATAATGTGCTCGCATTTTTTGGCCATGGCCCGCACGCCGGGCGGCCTCCGACGATACTCAATCCCGCGGTGCTGGCCACGGCCAGCGTGACCTTTCATCCCTGAGCCAAGAATCCATTCATGAGCAAGAAGAGCAGTTACAAAGTCGCCATGGTCGGCGCCACCGGCGCAGTCGGCGAAGCCTTGCTGGCGATCCTCGCCGAGCGCGAATTCCCGGTCAGCGAACTGGTGCCGCTGGCCAGCGAGCGTTCGGCCGGTGGAAAAGTAACCTTCGGCGGTCAGCAGATCACCGTGCAACTGCTCGACAGCTACGATTTCGCCGGTGTCGACATCGCATTCTTCTCGGCCGGCGGCTCGGTCAGCCGGGAGCATGCGCCCCGCGCGGCCGCGGCCGGCGCGGTGGTGATCGACAACACCTCCGAGTTTCGCTACCAGGACGACGTGCCGCTGGTGGTCAGCGAGGTCAATCCGCACGCGATCGCCGACTACACCCGTCGCGGCATCATCGCCAACCCGAACTGCTCGACCATGCAGATGCTGGTGGCGCTGGCGCCGATCCATCGCGCGGTGCAGATCGAGCGGATCAACGTCGCCACCTACCAGTCGGTATCCGGCGCCGGGCGCCTGGGCATGGAGGAACTCGGCAAGCAGACCGCGGCGCTGCTGAACTTCCAAAGCGTGGAACCGGGCAAGAAATTCCCCGCGCAGATCGCGTTCAATGTGATTCCGCAGATCGACGACTTCCAGGCGAACGGTTATACGAAAGAAGAGATGAAGCTGGTATGGGAAACCCGCAAGATCCTGGAGGACGAATCGATCCAGGTGAATCCGACCGCGGTACGCGTGCCGGTGTTCTATGGTCATTCCGAAGCGGTCCACATCGAGACCAGCGACAAGATCACCGCCGAACAGGCGCGCGAGTTGCTGCGGCAGGCGCCTGGCGTGGTGCTGATCGACGAGCGCAAGCCCGGCGGCTACCCGACTCCGGTGGGCGAGGCGGCGGGCAACGATGCGGTGTACGTGGGCCGGATCCGCGAGGACATCTCGCATGAGCGCGGGCTGGATCTATGGATCGTGTCGGACAATATCCGCAAGGGCGCGGCCTTGAACGCCGTGCAGATCGCCGAACTGTTGATTGGAGACTATCTCTGACATGCGCTGTTGGTTACTCATGGGCGTGGCTGGTTTGATGGTGGTGCCGGCAATCCGGGCCGGCAGCGGCAAGCCGCCGCCACATCCGATCGAGCAACCAGCGCCTGCGCAAGCCGGGTTGCCGCAGGGCACGCAGCGCCTGACCCGGCACCAGGCGGAAGTGAGGCGGCTGGAGCAGGACGTCGCCAGGCAGGAATCGGAAAGCAGGCGGGCCAGTGAACGCCTCAGGCAACAGGATCAGGCGATCGCGGATCTGCATAAGCAGCTGCAGTCATTGCATGCCAAGCCGCCGCTTGGCCACCCATGAAAGCGCCGGCACGATGAGAACGCACTGCAGCAATGCGCTGCAAGTATTCGCCGTAGCTATTGTTGATTGGCCTGCATATAACTAAAGTGGCATCTCGTTTGGAGCAGTGGCCGCCGCGGCGGTGACACCATAAATGGCGCCAAGGATCGTTCGGGGGAACACGCAATGAATCGTTCGTTGAAATTGTCGATGCTGGTGGCACTGGCATTGGGTAGCAGTCAGGTTCTGGCGATGGATCTTGGTCAGATCCAGGTCAAATCGACACTGGGGCAGCCGTTGCTGGCAGAGATTCCGCTGCATCCCGCCAGTCCGGCGGAGCTGCAGAATCTCAACGTGCAGCTGGCTTCCAGTGAAGATTTCGCCCGTGCCGGCATCACCGGCGGACGTACCACCATCCCGCTGCACTTCAGCGTCGCCAAAACCGACAGCGGCCAGCAGGTGATCCGCATCACCAGCAGCGTGGCGGTCGATGATCCCTACCTGGACCTGCTGATCGAAGTGAATGGCAAGGGAGGCAAGAGCGTTCGTGAATTCGCCATCCTGCTCGATCCGCCCGGCACCCCGGCGGCACCTGCCATGGCAGCCCCGGCCGCGCCTGCTCGGACCGTGCCGAGCCAGGTCGTGCATGCCACGGCGGTCACCCCCGCGCCGCGGCAAAGCCATCCGGCAACCGCGCCAACCCGGCCTGCCAACGTGGGCAACGGTCAGTACGGACCGGTTCAACGTGGCCAGACGCTTTCGTCCATCGCCCGCAGCACCGCTCCGGCGGGTGTCGATGTGCACCAGATGCTGCTGGCGCTCAAGCAGGTCAATCCGGATGCGTTCTATCGCGACAACATCAACGCGCTGAAGAGCGGTGCGGTGTTGCGCGTACCGACGTCCACGGAAGCACAGTCCATGGCAGTCGCGGCGGCGGTTGCCGAAGTGCGTCGCCAGAACAGTGACTGGCGTGCCGGTGCCACCAGGAAGCCCTCCACCGTAGCCGACGCGGCGACGCGCGCGTCCGCGTCCAGCTCGCCGACCGCGGCGTCTGGCAATTCGGGCGATCGTCTCGCGCTGGTTCCGGCGAAAGTTGGGAATGGCTCCGAAGCAGGCGGTGGCAGGGCTGCCGGCAAGGGCGACAAGTCCTCGGCAGGCATGCGCCAGGATCTGTTGCGCACCCAGGAAAGCCTGGCCAGTCTGCAGCAGCAAGGTACCGATTTGAAAACCCGCCTGAAGGATCTGGCGGATATCAACGACAAGAACGAGCATTTGTTGTCGCTGAAGGACAACGAGATCGCCGAGTTGCAAAACCAGCTTGCCGCCGCACGCAAGGCTGCCGCCATGCCTGCAGCGGCATCGATGGCTGGGGCCAGTACGGCCGGCACGCCGGTGAAAACCGCGGCGGCGACGCAGCCGGAAATCAAGCCCGCACCCGTGTCCGCCAGCACGAGCGGGGCAGCGGCCCCGGTCACCCCGGCATCCGCCTCGACCGCCATGACGTCGGCCCCGACCCCGGCGGCCAGTGCACCGGCGGTCAGCACTTCGGCGGCGATGGCCACGCCGGCTACGGCAGTCACCCCGATCGAACCGGCAGCCAAGCCGATCATCCATCCGGCTCCGGCTCCCGTGATCGAGCAGCCTTGGTACATGCAGACATGGGCTTGGGCAGCGGGTGCGGGTGCCGTCGTGGTGCTGCTATTGCTGGCCTTGCTGGGCCGCCGTCGCAGGCCTGGCGCCGCAAAGCAGTCGAAATCCTCGCCGTCGCTGGCCGATCGTTTCGGTGCGGTGCCGTCCGATGGCATCGGCCGTGAGGACATCGATCAGGATGAACTACTCGACCAACTGGCCGAGCATCCGGATGACATCGGCCTGCATCTGGAACTGGTCACCCTGTATTACTCGCGTCGGGACGTCGAACACTTCGAAGCTGCCGCCGAAGCGATGCATGCCCATATCACCGACCCGCAGCAGGATGAGTGGCAGGACGTGATGCACATGGGCGAGGACCTGGTGCCGGGCCATCCGTTGTTCGACCACCATGATCCGTTGCCGGTGCATGAGGAAACCGAAGCACGCCGCGCATTCGACATCGATGACTATGCGGCCGAGAACGATGCGCCCGCCGTCACATCCTCCATGCCACCGTTGCCGCCACAGGTGCCGAAGAAGGTCAGTGGATACAATTTCAATTTCGACCTGACCGCGGGTACACCGAGTGCACCGGGTGCGCCGGATTCGGACAAGCCCGTGGTCGCGCCGCCGGTGGCCGATACGCAGCATGAAATCCCGGCTGCCGACGCGGAGTCGAGCTGGCAGTCCAGCGAGCCGGGCAAGGAGACGCATGGCGGTGGCCACGGGTACGAGCTGGGTGAATTCACGGACGACCCGATCGATACCAAGCTGGATCTGGCTCGCGCCTATCTGGACATGGGCGATGCCGACGGGGCCCGTGCCATGCTTGGGGAAGTGCTGAAGGAAGGTAGCCAGATGCAGCGGGATACGGCCAAGCGCCTGCTCGATACCCTGCACTGACGGCATTAAAACGCAGCGACATGACGTGTCGGGCCGGCCTTGCCGGCCCGACTTTGTTGGTGGCCTGCTAATCTTCGAGGCCTTCCATCGGTTTCTTTTACAACTTCATGCGTATTGCTCTTGGCATCGAATACGACGGCACCGACTTTTCCGGTTGGCAGCGACTGACCTGCGGCCCCAGCGTGCAGGCCTCGGTGGAGAAGGCATTGTCGAAGGTCGCCGCCCACCCGGTCGAGATCAGCTGTGCGGGCCGCACCGATGCCGGTGTGCATGGTCGCTGCCAGGTCGTGCATTTCGATACCGAGGCACAACGCGATATGCGTGGCTGGATCCTTGGCGCCAGTTCCAATCTTCCCGCCAGCGTGGCGGTGCTGTGGGCGCGGCCCGTGCTGGAAAGTTTTCATGCGCGCTATGCCGCACGCAGCCGGCGCTATCGCTACCACATACTCAACCGGCCGGTACGCGCGGCGCTGGATGCGCGCTACGTGACCTGGGAGCGTCTGCCACTGGACGCGGGAAGGATGCATGAGGCGGCGCAGGCGCTGCTTGGCGAGCATGATTTCAGCGCCTTCCGTGCGCTGTCGTGCCAGGCCGCACATCCGCGCCGGACGGTATTGGCGGTCAGCGTGCGGCGCGAGGGCGAGCAGTTGTTCATCGAGATCGAGGCGAACGCGTTCCTGCATCATATGGTGCGCAATATCGTCGGTTCGCTGTTGCTGATCGGCCGTGGCGAACAGCCTGACGCGTGGATGGCCGAATTGCTGGCCGGGCGCAACCGGCAGGTCGCCGGACCGACCGCCGCGGCGTCGGGACTGACCTTTCTCGGTCCGCGTTATCCGGCGCATTGGGGCCTGCCGCCGGAAGTCTGCCTGGCGGGTGCCGCATGACACGCATCAAGTGTTGCGGCATGACCCGGCTCGAGGATGCGTTGCTGGCGGCGCAGCTCGGTGCCGATGCGATTGGCCTGGTGTTCACCGCGCGCAGCCCGCGACGGGTCGAGTTGCGGCACGCCGGCACGATTCGGCGGTCATTGCCGCCGTTCGTGGCGACCGTGGCGTTGTTCATGGATGACGACGCCGCACTGGTGCATGCAGTTATCGACGAAGTGCAGCCGGATCTGCTGCAGTTCCACGGACAGGAAACGGATGCCTGGTGTGCGCAATTTGGCCGCCGTTATCTCAAGGCGATCGCGATGGGTGAGGGGCCGGCAGCGTTGTCGCGTTTGCACGATTACCCGCGTGCGGCGGGGTTGCTGCTGGATGGTCATGGCCTCGGTGAAGCGGGTGGCAGTGGACATGCATTCGACTGGTCGCAGATGCCGCGCGAGCAGGCGCAGCCGCTGATTCTCGCTGGTGGACTGAATCCCGGCAATGTCGCGCAGGCGGTGCGCGTGGCACGGCCGTGGGCGGTGGACGTTGCCAGCGGGATCGAGGTTTCGCCCGGCATCAAGGATGCCGCTAAGATGGCCGCTTTCATTGCCGCCGTGCGCCACGCGGCCCCATAGGATGTCGCCTCGTGCGCGGCAGGCTCGACGCGCGGCTCATCGCGCGCAGGGCACGCTCCCCCTTTCAACCGAGTGAGTAGATGAGCAAGATCGCCGATTTCAATGCCTATCCCGACGTGCATGGTCGCTTTGGCAACTATGGCGGCAGTTACGTCGCCGAAACCCTGATGGCACCGCTGGCCGAGCTCACCGAGGCCTACCTGCGGTTGCGCGACGATCCGGAATTCATCGCCGAACTCGATCGCGACCTGAAGCACTACGTCGGCCGGCCCAGCCCGATCTATCATGCCGAACGGCTGTCGCAGCACGTCGGTGGTGCGCGCATCCTGCTCAAGCGCGAGGACCTGAACCACACCGGCGCGCACAAGATCAACAACACCGTGGGCCAGGCGCTGGTCGCCAGGCGGATGGGCAAGCCGCGCATCATCGCCGAGACCGGCGCCGGCCAGCACGGCGTGGCCAGCGCCACGGTCGCCGCGCGGCTGGGTCTGAAGTGCGTGGTCTACATGGGCGCGGTCGACATCGAGCGGCAGAAGATCAACGTCTACCGCATGAAGCTGCTCGGCGCGGAGGTCGTGCCGGTAACGTCCGGTTCGAAGACGCTGAAGGACGCGCTGAACGAGGCGATGCGCGACTGGGTCACCAATGTCGCCGACACTTTCTACATCATCGGCACGGTGGCGGGCCCGCATCCGTATCCGCTGATGGTGCGCGATTTCAATGCGATTGTCGGGCGTGAGGCACGCGCCCAAATGCTCGAAGAGTACGGCCGCCTGCCGGATGTATTGACCGCCTGCGTCGGCGGCGGCTCCAACGCGATCGGCCTGTTCCATGCGTTCCTCAACGACGCCGAGGTGCGCATCGTCGGCGCCGAAGCGGCGGGCGAGGGGCTCGCGACCGGGCATCATGCGGCGTCGCTGGCGGCCGGTCGGCCCGGCGTGCTGCATGGCAACCGCACCTATGTGCTGTGCGACGACAACGGCCAGATCACCGAGACGCACTCGATCTCGGCCGGACTCGACTATCCCGGCGTCGGCCCGGAGCATGCATTCCTGAAGGATGCCGGGCGCGCCGAGTACGTCGGCGTGACCGACGATGAAGCGATGGAGGCATTCCATCTGCTGGCACGGCAGGAAGGCATCCTCGCGGCGCTCGAATCGAGCCATGCGGTGGCGCAGGCGATCAAGCTGGCGCGCGGGATGCCGAAGGACGCGATCGTGCTGTGCAATCTGTCCGGTCGCGGCGACAAGGACGTGCATACGATTGCCGCGCGCGAAGGGGTGCAGGTATGAGCCGCATCGATCGTCGTTTCGCTGCCCTCAAGGCTGCCGGCCGTACCGGCCTGATCCCGTTCGTCACCGCCGGTGATCCATCGCCCGAGCACATGGTGTTGCTGATGCACGCGCTGGTCGACGCCGGCGCCGATCTGATCGAACTGGGGGTGCCGTTCTCCGACCCGATGGCCGACGGTCCGGTGATCCAGCACGCCAGCGAGCGGGCGATCGCGCAAGGCGTCGGCCTCAACGAAGTGCTGGGCTGGGTCGCCGCATTCCGCCAGCGCGATGCGCAGACGCCGATCGTGCTGATGGGTTACCTGAATCCGGTCGAGATCCACGGCTATGCGCGCTTCGCGCAGGAAGCCGTGCAGGCGGGCGTCGATGGCGTGCTGCTGGTCGACTGCCCGCTGGAAGAAGCGGCGATCCTGCAGCCGCTGCGCGATGCCGGACTGCAGCAGATCCTGCTCGCCGCCCCGACCACCGCACCCGCGCGTATGGCGCAGCTGTGCGGGTCCGCCGAAGGTTTCCTGTACTATGTCTCGTTCGCCGGCATCACCGGTGCGGCGCACTTGAGTACCGGCGATATCGCCGTGCGTGTGGCCGATATCCGCGCCCGTGCCAAGGCGCCGGTGGCGGTGGGCTTCGGCATCCGCGATGCGGCGAGTGCCAGGGCGATAGCCGGTTTTGCCGATGCCGTGGTGATCGGCAGCGCGCTGGTCGAACGACTGGCCGGGGCAACGGATGCCAAAGAAATAGCCGTGCGGGTGCGTGCGTTTCTTGCGCCGATCCGGGCCGCGCTCGATGCGCGCTGAGCAAACGCGTCGTCCGAAGATGACGTGCTCACGAATAGTCAGGGTGATGCGATGAATTGGCTGCAGAAAATCATGAATCCGCGCACCCGCC
>DAIMGD010000067.1:0-10902 GCA_036724165.1 Rhodanobacter sp. | reverse complement strand
CGGCAGCAAGCCGGTGGTGATCGAGGTCAACGACAATCCGTCGATCGATGCCGGCGTCGAGGATGCCCATCTCGGCGATGCGCTGTACCTGCAGATCATGCAGGAGTTCCTGCGCCGGATGGAGCGCAAGCGCCAGGGTATCGCCGGCTCGGTGAAGTAGCGGCCTCGCGCTGCCGGACCGCGATCGGCGCGGCCAGCAAGCCGCAGGGCGAACGGCTCAGCCCGGCCTCAGTGCCACACCACGCCATCCCGCGAATGCCGGTGTGGCCGCGCCGACGCCAGCAGCTGGCGCGGCAGCGTCGGCTGCAGTCCCAGCAACACGATCACCGGTGCGCCGAGCAGCCAGAACGCCGGTGTCCAGCCGAGCAGCGCGGTGTGCAGCGGAACCAGCGTAGTCAGCAACAACGCACCGCCGCCCAGCAGCCACAGCACGGCGGCGTCGAGCAGGCGTTGGTGATGCGGGGAAGGCAGGGCTTGCGTGTGCATGGGCAGTGTCCTTGGGCGGTGATGGCCGCAGATTGCGCGGTCGTCATCTCACCGGTTGCGACGTGTCTGCGGTTGCCGGTGGTGGGAGCGACTTCAGTCGCGATGCTCTTGCTGTTTCGCGGCGAGAGTCATCGCGGCTGAAGCCGCTCCCACCGAGCGTCAGCTTTCCCGCGGCGCGGACGAGCTCGCGAAAGCCGCGGCTTGTAGAATGCATGCCAGCAACCATCCAGGGAATCCGCATGCAACCCGTTCAGTTCGCGGTGTTTGGCCATCCGATCGGGCACAGCCTGTCGCCGCAGATCCATCAGGCATTCGCCCACCAGTTCGGCATCGAGCTGGACTATCGGGCGATCGATGCGACCGCGGCCGGATTCAGCGAAGCCGTGCAGCGCTTCTTTGCCGGCGGCGGCCGCGGGGCGAACGTCACGCTGCCGCACAAGGTCGCGGCGTTCGCGCTGGCCGACCTTCGCAGCGCGGCGGCCGCCCGCGTCGGCAGCGCGAACGTGCTGACGCGACGGACCGATGGCCGGCTGGCTGCGCACAACACCGACGGCGACGGCATGGTGCGCGACCTCACCGAACGGCACAGCATCGACCTGCGCGGCCATACCGCGCTGTTGCTCGGGGCCGGTGGCGCCGCGCACGGGGTGGCCTGGAATCTGCTGGATGCGGGCGTGGAAACGCTGACCATCGTCAACCGCTCGCCGGATGCGGCCGACGCACTGGCCGATGCGATCGGCGATCCGGCGCGCGCGCACACCCGCTACTGGCAGGATCTGGCCAACATCGGCAGCTACGACCTGATCGTCAACGCCACCTCGGCCGGCCTGCTCGGCACCTCGCTGCGGCTGCCGTTCTCGCTGGTCGGCGCGCGCGCGCTGTGCTACGACCTCGCGTATGGAACCGCCGCGATCGGTTTTCTGGCCTGGGCGAAAACCGCCGGCGCGGCGCTATGCGTTCGACGGGCTCGGCATGCTGCTGGAAACCGCCGCCGATGCCTTCGAGCTGTGGCACGGCGTGCGGCCGGAGACCGAGCCGGTGTACCAGTCGCTGCGCCGACAACACGCATGAATGCCCTGGCCTGCCGCGCCGGCTGCGGTGCCTGCTGCATCGCGCCGTCGATCAGTTCGCCGATCCCGGGCATGCCCGCGGGCAAGCCGGCCGGGATCCGCTGCATCCAGCTCAGCGCCGACAATCGCTGCGCGATCTTCAATGATCCGCGCCGGCCGGCCGTCTGTTCCAGCCTGCGCCCGGAACCGGTGATGTGCGGCGCCGATCGCACCCATGCACTGGCGTGGTTGAGTGCACTGGAAGTGGCAACTGCCGACGCCTGAAACAGCAGCAACAGCGATGCCGGATATTCCGACGGCCCGCCCGTTCCGGGGTGCCGGCGCTGTGCTAGTTTCCGAAGGACAGGGGGCACCATCTCGTGAGGGTTCACGCATGTTGCCGAAAGAATTCATCCATCGTGGCCTGCTGTTCGCCGGGCTGGCCTTGCTGCCCGCCGGCAGCGCGCTGGCCAGCAGCAGTCCGGTCGGCTCGACCAATGTCACGGTAGCCGATCCGGGCGTGCCGCGCCCGCCGGGCACGCCCTGCGCCGTGCAGCTTTTCAGCGATGTGACATTCACCGATTTCAACACCCGGCCCTATGCCTATGCGCCGCCGGCCGGCTGCGGCACGCACTGGTCGAAGGTGGTGCTGGAGGCGGATTTTGCGGTGACCGCCGGGCGCCAGTTCGATCGCACCGCCACGCTGTGGCTGGGTGGCGTGAATCTGTACTTCGGCACCACGGCGGAGCCGTCAGCCGCGGTCTCGCCAAGCTGGCATGTGGAACGCGACCTCACCGACTACAGCGCGCTGCTGCGTCAGGCCGGCAATGGCCAGGCGATCATCGGCAACGTGGTGGACGCCACCTACACCGGAGTGATCCACGGCAGCGCGCGGCTGCTGTTTTATCCGGCGTCGGCGCGCGCACCGGTGGCGCATGTGCCCGATGCGGTGTATCCGCTGGGCAGCGATCCGGTGGGCAGCACCACCGAGCTCGACCATCCCGGCAGTCAGCTGAGCAAGACGCTGAGCCTGCCGCGCAATGTCGAGCGTGCGTATCTGGACGTCTTCGCGCAGAGCCAGAATGCCGACGAGTTCTGGTACACCTGCGTGCCCGACCAATATGCCGCCGAGGTGCAGGAGTGTGGCGGCGGCAACTTCCGCGAAGCCGAGATCAGCATCGACGGCCAGCCGGCCGGCGTGGCGCCGGTGTATCCATGGATCTATACCGGCGGCATCGATCCGTACCTGTGGCGGCCGACGCCCGGCGTGCAGACGCTGAACTTCATGCCGTACCGGGTCGACCTCACTCCATTCGCCGGCATCCTCAGCAACGGCGCATCCCACCAGGTCGCGGTGAGCGTTGCCGGCGCCAACAACTACTTCTCCGCCACCGCCAGCCTGCTGGTGTATCTCGACCCGCGCGCGCACCAGGTCAGCGGCCAGATCGAGCGCAATACCCTGCTGAACCAGCCGCCCACGCCGACCATCAGCGACACCCTGGTCACCGATGGCGCCGGCAACGTCAGCGGCGATATCACCACGCTGCTGAGCCGGCATTTCATCATCCAGGGCTATGCCGATACCGCGCACGGCCGTGTGCACACCAAGGTGGAGCAGACGGTGGGCTTTGGCGATATCCAGACCTTCGGCATCAATGACACGACCTATCACCAGGTGAGCGATCAGCAGACCACGGTCGACAGCGTGAGCCAGAGCAGCATCGGCGGACTGCTGGTCGGTCAGTACCACGAAAGCCTGCGTTACCCGCTGCATCTGGATATCAGCCAGGTCGTGGCAGCCGACGGCAGCTTCACGCTTGCCACGCTGGCGCACCAGGGCTACCAGCAGCAGAGCGACCATCGGCTGCTCGGCATCACGCTGTATTCGGCCAAGGTCGGAAACACGGTGGACAGCG
Source organism: Rhodanobacter sp. (assembly GCA_036724165.1). Taxonomy (GTDB): domain Bacteria; phylum Pseudomonadota; class Gammaproteobacteria; order Xanthomonadales; family Rhodanobacteraceae; genus Rhodanobacter. The sequence goes on along the minus strand of DAIMGD010000067.1, from coordinate 7,451 downwards.
ATGACACGCTGGACTTCGACGCCGGCGGCAACCTCACGGCGCATGCCAACCAGCAGAACACGCAGTCATTCAAGTTCAACGATTCGCTGGGTGGCTGCTATCGCACCGATGTGGCGTCGTTCAACGGCGCGGTGTCGGCCTACGACACCGGCAAGGGCTGTCCGGACAAGCAGAACCGCGTGTACTGGTTCAGCCATCCGGATGGATCACCGGACAACGGCAACGCCGTGCTCGGCTGGTGAGCACCGGCCTGCGATTGCCGCGCGCACGCTGAACGCCTGGGCTGACAACGATGGACGTGGTGTCCGGCAGGCAGGCATGCCTGCCTGCCGGAGCAGGCGGCATCGCGCATCGCCACGTCACGCCGCTGACATGGAGCACGACTAAGGTGCTGACGATTCCGCCGGGCGCCGGTCATCCGACACGGCGCCGGCGGTTCGTCCATGCAGCAGGCCCCATGAATCACTTCCTGTCCCGTTGGTCGCACCGGCATGCGACGTTGTCGCTCTTGCTGCTGCTTTTTGCGATAGCCGGGGTCGCGCTCTGGCATGGTCATGCGGCGGCGGAGGCGTCGACGCTCGATGCCGCACCCGCGGCGGCCGCCAGCACGAGGACTCCGACGGACGATGCGCAAAGCGGCAGCCGGATCCTGCTGGGATTGGCCCGTGATGCCATGCACGACGGCCGCCTGGTCGCGCCGGCGGGCAGCAATGCGTACGAGTTCTATCTCAGCGTGCTGCAGCTGGAGCCCGCCAATCGAACGGCGCGCGAGGCCTTGCGCGAATCCTTTCCGCGTGCCGCGAGCGAGATCGAGGGCAGCATCAACCGCAAGGATCTGGAAGAGGCGCGCCGCGAAATCGATCTGCTGCGCGAGTTCGACAGCAACAACTTCACCCTCGCGCTGCTGGGCGGCAAGCTGTCGGCCGCGCGCAGCATCGTGATGCGGCAGCATGAAGCGGAAGCCGAAAAAATCCAGCAGGCGGCCGCGGACGCCAGCTCGGGCAGGTGATCCGCGCCGGCCTCAGCGCAGCAGCGGGCCGGCTTTTTTCAGCAGCAGCGCCACCAGTTCAGGCTGCATGAAGCGGTAGTGATCGGGGATATCCAGGCAGACCACCCGCTTGCCCTTGAGCCGGCTGCGATGGCGCGCCTGCAGGCGTCGCCGGTGGCTGGCCTCCATCACCACGATGAGCTCGGCCCAGTCCAGTTGTTCGGTGCTCAGCACCACCTCGGCATCCTCGGCCAGGCCGGCCGAGTCGACTTCCAGTTCCGGCCACGTACGGAATACCTGCTCGGCGGTGGGGCTGCGCAGGCGGTTGCGGCTGCACAGGAACAGTACACGTAGCACCGCCATCAGGCGGACGCCAGGTACTCGTCCTTCAGCCGCACGTAGTGATCGGCCGAGTAATGCAGCTGCTCGATCTGGCGGTCGCTGAGCAGGCGCACGAACCGCGCCGGATTGCCCAGCCACAGCTCGCGCTCGCCGACCACCTTGCCCGGCGGGATCAATGCGCCGGCGCCGACGAAGCCGTACTTCCGCACCACCGCGCCGTCGAGCACGCTGGCATGCATGCCGATCAGGCAGTAGTCGCCGATGGTGCAGGCGTGCACCACGGCGGCGTGGCCGATGGTGACGCCCTCGCCGATCAGGCACGGAAAGCCCGGGCCGTACGGGCCGGCGTGGGCGACGTGCACGACGCTGCCGTCCTGGATGCTGGTGCGCGCGCCGACGCGGATGTAGTTGACGTCGCCGCGCAGCACCGTGCCGGGCCAGATCGAGACATCGTCGCCGAGCACCACGTCGCCGATCACGCTGGCGGCCGGATCGACGTAGACGCGTTCACCGAGGCGGGGCGTGATGCCCTTGTAGCTGCGCAGAGGATTCATCCGCGCATGGTAACTGCTTGCGCGCGCGGGCTTCGAGCAGTTCGATCGCATGCCGGTAACCGGCATCGATGGCGCGCTGCCAGTCCTTCCAGTCGAGCATGCCGATGTGCTCCAGCGCTGGCGTGATCAGCAGGTCGGCGCGTGCGCGTCGCTGCTCGCTGGCCGCCTCGCCGTTGACCATGCCGGCGCGCACCAGGGTCGAGACCAAGCCCGGCCGGCGGATGTCCTGCCGCCGCTGCAGCAGCAACCGCCACAACGGCGGCGTGGCCGATTCCTCGGCGGTGGTGAGCAGCGCGATGTCGGCGCGGATATCCAGCGCGGTGATGTGGGCGATGCCGTCGGCGGCCATCACGTCGGTCGGCAGGTTGTTGACCAGCGCGCCGTCGACATGGACGCGGCCCTGCTGCAGCACCGGCGGCAAGACGCCGGGAATCGCGCTGGAGGCGCGCAGCCACAGCCACAGCGGACCGCGCCGATGCACCGCCATGCCACCACCGGACAATTGGGTGGAGATGCAGAAATACGGCAGCGGCAGATCCTCGATTTCCAGTGCGCCGAAGACGCGGCGCAGCATCAGCGAAGCGCGCCGCCCGCGCGTCATCGCCACCAGCGGCAGCGTCCAGTCCGACAGCGGGCGACCCTGCACGAAGGCGCGACAGAAGGTTTCCGTCATCGCATCGAGCTCCCAGCCGCAGGCCATGCCGGCGCCGATGATCGCGCCGATGCTGGTGCCGCCGACCGCATCGAACGCATGGCCTGCTTCGTGGAGTGCCCGCAACGCACCGAGATGCGCCAGCCCGCGGGCGCCGCCGCCGGCCAGCACGAGACCGCGGCCATGCCCGCTGACCAGTCGCGCCAGCCGCGCGAGGTCGCTGTCGTTGCAGATATGGTGATGTCGCAGTTCGCCGCTGAAGGGCGCGCGCCAGCGTAGCGCCGATCCGAGGCTGACCTGGTGGCCGGCATGCAGAAGCACGAGATGGCGTGCGCGGTGGCCGCTGCGCTGTGGATCCAGCAGGGCGGGTTCCGGCCACGGCCGTACCGTTTGCGCCGCCAGTGCCGGCAACAGCAGCACGTCGGCCTGGCGCAGGCAGCGCAGTCGCCACAATGGATCGCCGCTCGCATCCAGATAGATCACGAAGCGCAATTGCGCTTCGCGCTCGGCGAACCAGTCGCTGCTGCGGCCGGCGCCCAGTTCGCCATCGATCACCGCGCAGCTGCCGTAAGTTTCCAGCGCCTGCCCCAACTGCATCGCCAGCACGCGGGCCGGCACCGACTGATCGACCGGCAGGATCGCGAACGTGCGCGGCAGGCTGGTTTGCTGCGCGCCGCGATCGGGTTGCCGCAGCCGTTCGATCGCCAGCCGCGCCGCCCCCAGCATGGCGTGCGGGTAGCGTCCGAGGAGTGTTTCGAATGCATAGCGATCCAGTCGCAGCAGTTCGGAATCGCGCAACGCGCGTACCGTGCGGCTGCGTCGTTCGCCGCCGAGCAGGCTGGTCGCCCCGACACATTCGCCAGCGGCGATCAGCTGGACTAGCGCGACCGCCGCCTCCGACGGTCCATCGTCGAACACGCCGAGGCTGCCGCTTTTCAGCAGATACAGCGCATCGGCCGGCTCGCCGCGCTTGAACAACGGCCGCCCGCCGGGCAGGCCCAGCCACACCAGCTTGCGCGCCAGTGCCGCACGCGCTGGGGTATCCAGTTGCGCAAACATCTTGCTCTGCGCAAGCAGCTCGGTGACATCCGGTCGCGGCATGGTGGCAAGGTTACGGTGCCGCGCATGACAAAACGGCGTCGCTTCGGCGGATCCCGCGGCGGCTCCGCGATCCATGCGGAATTGCGCGACATGCTTGATTTCGGCTGGCGTGGTTGCCACGCTGGCGGTCTCAAGGAGCTTCCATGAACCACGACAACCCACTGCTGGCCAACGATGCACTGCCGGCGTTCTCGCAGATCCGCCCCGAGCAGGTCGAACCGGCGATCGCGGCGATCCTGGCCGATTACCGCGCCGGCATCGACGCGCTTACCGCCGCCGGCGCGCCGCGGGATTTCGCCACGGTGATGCTCACCCAGGAGCGACTTGAGCAACGACTGGCGCGCGCCTGGGCACCGGTTTCCCACCTGCACTCGGTGGCCGACAATGACGCGCTGCGCAAGGTCTACGGACCGGCCGAGGAAAAGCTCACCGAGCATGCGATCGAACTGGGCCAGAACCGTGCGCTGTACGCGGCGGTGCAGGCGCTGGCCGATGCGCCGGACTTCGCCGGCTTGCCGCGTCCCGAACGCGCCCTGGTCGAGCATGCATTGCGCGATTTCAGACTCTCCGGCGTGGCGCTGGAAGAGCCGGCGCGTTCGCGCTACCGCGAGATCGGCGTGGAGCTGTCCCGGCTCTCCACCGAATTCTCCAATGCGGTGCTCGATGCCAGCGAGGCATGGCACGAGCACATCATCGACGAGCGTGACTTGGCGGGGATTCCCGAATCCGGCCGCGCGGTGCTGCGCCAGTACGCCGAGGATCAGGAGCTGGACGGCTACCTGGTCACGCTGAAACAGCCCAGCGTGCAGGCCGTGCTCAGCTATGCCGACAGTCGGGGCCTGCGCGAGCGCGTGTACTGGGCCTACCAGACGCGCGCCTCCGACCAGGGCCCGAACGCCGGCAAGTTCGACAATACCGCGCGTATCGAACGAATCATGGCGCTGCGCCACGAGGCCGCGCAGCTGCTCGGCTTTGCCAATGCGGCGGAGGAATCGCTGGCCACCAAGATGGCGGGCTCGCCAACCGAGGTGATGGAATTCCTGCATGATCTGGCCGCGCGCGCGAAGCCGGTGGCGCAGCAGGAACTGGCCAGCTTGCGCGAGTTCGCACGCACCGAACTGAAGCTCGACAACCTCGAATCATGGGACATCGGCTACGTCTCGGAAAAACTGCGCCAGCAGCAATTCACCCTGGACGAGGAGCAGCTCAAGCCGTACTTCCCGCTGCCGGCGGTGATCGACGGCCTGTTCGGGCTTACAGGGAAACTCTACGGCATCACGCTGGTCGCGCGCGACGACGTCGATGTATGGCATCCCGATGTGCGCTACTACGACGTGTGCGATGCCGAAGGCCGCGTGTTTGCCGGCAGCTATCTCGATCTGTACGCGCGCAACGGCAAGCGTGGCGGTGCGTGGATGGACGTCTGTCGCGCGCGCTTCGACGACGGCGCGCAGTCACAGTTGCCGGTGGCTTTCCTGACCTGCAACTTCGCGCCGCCGACCGAAGGCAAGCCGGCGCTGCTTACCCACGATGACGTGCTTACGCTGTTCCACGAATTCGGCCATGGCCTGCATCACCTGCTTACCGAGATCGCGCTGCCGTCGATCGGCGGCATCGATGGTGTCGAATGGGACGCCGTGGAGCTGCCCAGCCAGTTCATGGAGAATTTCGGCTGGAACCGCGAGGCGCTGGATCTGTTCGCGCGTCATTACGAGACCGGCGAACCATTGCCGGATGTATTGTTCCAGCGCATGCTCGCCGCGAGGTATTTTCAGGCCGGACTGTTCCTGGTGCGCCAGCTGGAATTCGCACTGTTCGATTTCCTGCTGCATCTGGAATACGAGCCTGGCGAGGGCGCCCGCACGCTGGCGGTGCTCGGCGAGGTACGCAAGCAGGTCGCCGTGCTGTATCCGCCCGCATGGCAGCGTTTTCCGCATGGCTTCAGTCACGTGTTCGCCGGCGGCTACGCGGCGGGTTATTACAGCTATCTGTGGGCCGAGTTGCTCAGCGCTGACGCATTCAGCGAGTTCGAGAAGCAGGCGAAGGAAAGTGGAAGTGTCGTCGATCGCGCGACCGGCGAACGCTTTCGCCGGGAGTTTCTCGCCGTCGGTGCGAGTCGCCCGGCACTGGAAAGTTTCATTGCGTTCCGCGGCCGCAAGCCGCAGCCGGAAGCACTGCTGCGCAGCCACGGATTAGCCTGATATCCCAACGCCCGTTTCCGGATCAAATCCGGGGCTGGCGCTGGGCGCGTAGGTCGCGCGGCGGATCACGTCGATAGACATGTCGCCGTCCTGCGAACGGCCGCGCGCCGCGTGAACGGCTGAGGGTGTTGCTCAAACCGGAAGCGAAAAAAAGCCCGCCGAAGCGGGCTTTTCAAGATCGCTCAAACCCCGAAGGATTTAGGCAACCTGGACTTCCTCAGCCTGCAGGCCCTTCTGGCCCTTGGTGACGATGAACGTGACGCGCTGGCCTTCCTGCAGGGACTTGAAGCCCGTGCCCTGGATCGCGCGGAAATGCACGAACAGGTCGTCACCGCTTTCCGGGGTGATGAAGCCAAAACCTTTGGCGTCGTTGAACCACTTGACTGTACCGCTCTGACGATCCGACATGTAACATACCTTTGAAGCAGTGATGGTTTGCGGCTCGGAGCGTAGTGCACTTGACCGCAATAGGAGCAGGAGCCCTGAGTTGCCTCAGACTCTTGCTTTCCCAGCATACACCGGAATGCAAGGTTTCGGTGAATTTCCTGCAAAATGTATCCCCTGCGCCCCGCGGGCAGTCGCCAAAGTCAACCCGTTCCCTGCCTAAAGCCGCGCTACAGCGCCATTTCGGCAGTCCCGGCGTTGTCGGCCATGACCATCCTGGAGTTCGCCAGATCCGGCCCGAAGGACCATCACCCGTCTGTTTCAGGCAGCCCGGGCTGGCACATCCCTTACAATGCCGCGATGAAAATCGCCTCATGGAACGTCAACTCGCTGAAGGTGCGCCTGCCGCATCTGACCCAGTGGCTGGCCGACGCGCAGCCGGACATCGTGGCGCTGCAGGAAACCAAGCTGGAAGACGCGAAATTCCCGGTCGACGAGCTCGCCGCGGCTGGCTACCGCGCGGTGTATTCCGGTCAAAAGACCTATAACGGGGTGGCGATCCTGGCTCGCGACGAACCGCGCGACATCGTCACCGACATTCCCGGGTTGGCCGACCCGCAGCGGCGGATTCTCGCGGCCAGCATCGGCGCCCCCGGATCGAGTCCGGGGCAGGTTCTGCGCGTGGTGAATCTGTACGTGGTCAACGGCAAGGCCGTCGGCGACGAGAAATATGCCTACAAGCTGGACTGGCTGGCCAAGGTGCGCGAGTTCCTGGCGCGCGAACTGGAGCGTTACCCGAACCTGGTGGTACTGGGCGATTTCAATATCTGCCCGGACGACCGCGACGTCTACGATCCGGTCGCCTGGGGCGAGGACATCCTGTGCTCGCCGCCGGAGCGCGCCGGGCTCAAGGCGATCACCGACCTCGGCCTGCATGACAGCTTCCGGCTGTTCGAAGCGGGCGCTGAACATTACAGTTGGTGGGACTACCGGCAGGCCGCATTCCGTCGCAACATGGGCTTGCGCATCGACCTGATCCTGATCGGCGAGGCGCTGAAATCCGCGGCCACGGCGGCGGCTATCGATCGCGAGCCGCGTCGCTGGGAGCGCCCTTCCGACCATACGCCGGTGACGCTGGAACTGGATATGAGAGCCTGCTCATGATCTCCACGCAGCCCGCGTTACTGTTGAGTGGCCGCCAGGTGGTAGTGCGTGGCGCAGCGCCTGAC
>DAIMGD010000066.1:0-11030 GCA_036724165.1 Rhodanobacter sp. | reverse complement strand
GCAAGGATCTGGCCGACAACCTCAAGCTCGGCCCCGGCGGCATCCGCGAGATCGAATTCATCGTGCAGCTGACCCAGTTGATCCGCGGCGGCCGCGAACCGAGCCTGCGCGTGCGTGGCCTGCTGCCGGCACTGACCGCATGCGAGGCGCGCGGACACATCGGCACCGCGCGTGCGCGCATGCTGCGCGAGGCGTATGTACTGCTGCGACGGGTGGAAAATCGCGTGCAGATGCTGCGCGATGCGCAGACGCATGACATCCCCGATGATGCCCTCAGTCGCGAGCGCATTGCATTGAGCCTGGACTATCCGGACTGGGACACGCTGAACGCGGCACTGGCGAAACATCGCGCGATCGTCAGCGAGGAATTCGCCGCCGTGCTGATGCCGCAGGGCGGTCGTGCCGCCAGCGTGCCGGCCGCGGACATGGTGTTGTGGCAACGTGCCTGCGACGAATCGCTGGACGCGGCCGTGCTGGAAGCCGCCGGCTTCACGCCCGGCGCCGAGCTGGCCGATACCTTGCTGAAACTGCCGCAGGCCGCGCCGGTGCGCGCGATGTCGGCGCGCTCGCGCGAGCGGCTGGATCACCTGATGCCGCAGCTGTTCAGTGCCGCCCGCGTCAGCGCCGCACCGGTGCCAAGCCTGCTGCGGCTGTGCCGGCTGATGCAGGCGGTGGCGCGGCGCTCGTCATATCTGGCGCTGCTGGAGGAGCAGCCGGCGGCGCGCCGACGACTGGTGCGACTGTTCGCCGACAGTGCGTTCCTGGCGGAACGGGTGATCGCGCAACCGCTGCTGCTGGATGACGTACTCGATCCGCGCATCGATCAACTGCCGTTCAAGCGCGCCGACATCACCGCCGAGATCGCCCGCGTGCTGACCACGCTGGATGAGCGCGAGGCCGAGGCGGAGCTCGACCGGATCAACGAATTCAAGGCGTCCACCGCGTTCCGGCTCGGGCTGGCCTTCAACGATGGCCGCGCCACGGCGGTCGCCACCGCGCGCCGGCTTGGCGCGCTGGCGGAGTCGGTGGTGGGCGCGGTGCTGGCGCTGGCCGAACGCGAACTGGTGGCGCAGCACGGTCGGCTGCCCGGGGCAGGCTCGGGGTTTTCCGTGCTCGGTTACGGCAGCCTGGGCGGCGAGGAGCTGGGCTTCGCTTCGGATCTGGATCTGGTGTTCGTCTATGACGGCCGGCGCGCGCAGGCAATGAGCGATGGCGCGCGCCCGCTGGAAGGTGCGCGCTGGTACCAGCGGCTGGCCCAGCGGGTGATGAACTGGCTCACCGTGCTGACCCGCGGTGGCCGCCTGTACGAGGTCGATGCGCGGCTGCGTCCGGATGGTTCCAAGGGTCTGCTGGTCAGCAGCCTCGACTCGTTCGCGGCCTATCAGAAGAGTCGAGCGTGGACCTGGGAGCATCAGGCACTCCTGCGCGCGCGTCCGGTCGCCGGCGATGCGGCGCTCAATGTGGAACTGGCCGAGGTGCGTCGTGAGATCCTGGCCGTACCGCGCGAGCCCGCTGCCGTACTGGCCGAAGTCAGCAACATGCGTCAGCGCTGGCGAGCGGAACGTGATCGTTCCGACACCTGCCAATTCGATCTCAAGCAAGGTTACGGCGGACTGCTCGATATCGAGTTTGCGTTGCAGGGCCTGGTGCTGGCACATGCGGCGCAACACCCCGGACTGCTCGGCGTCACGGCCAACGCCACGCTGATCGAGGCGTGCCGCTTTGCAAGTCTTCTGGATGCCAGTCAGGCGGCGATCCTGAGCACGGCGCATGCCGAGCTGCTGCAGCGCGCGCTGGCCTGCACGCTGGATCTACGCTCGCGTATCGCCCCACGCGATGAAGGACTGGCACAGCTGTGCGCCAGCGTGTGCATGGTCACCCATGCGCTGGGCTTCGGATTCCATTGATGCCGGCCTTTGCTGCGTTTAGCCGTCTGCGGCGTCAGCCTGGTCGAGTTGCAGCTGTCGCGCGGCGATCCGCTTGCGCAGTTCGCCGGCGATCGCTGCGCTTTCGCGCAGAGGTGCGACGGGGAGGGCTGATACGACATCGAGATCGTGCAACTGACCGGCGTCGCGCAAGGCACGGTGGAAGCGCCCGATCTTCACCGGCAGTGATGCGCTGACGAAGGTGTGCACCGGACAGCCCACGGCGCAGGCCTCAGACAGCATGTTCACCGAGTCGGGGGTGACGACGAGACGGTCGGCCCAGCCGAGCACACCGGGGAAGGGATTGCGCCCGTCGTCGTGGCCGGCCCAGAGCAGTCCGGGCACGCCATGCAGTGCATGCCGGAAGACCTCGATCAGCGCGGGTGGCGTGCGCCGGGAGCCAAGCACCAGCAAGCTGCCGCCCTCGCGTTGCTGGCGTTCGAGCAGACGGGCGGCAAGCTGTCGGGCGTAGTCGGCATCCAGCGCGATGCCCTTGCGCGGACCACCGAGCAGCACGCCGACGCGCGGTTGCGGCAGTTCGATGAAGCTGGGGCACGATTCGCGACCGTCGGCCAACCAGGCATCGTCCACCGAATTCAATGAGCCGAGCGGTTGCAGTACGTTGTCGCCACTGACGAGGTCATGCCGGGGCGCAATCACCGTATCCCAGTGGGCGGGGTCGATGCGCGGATCAAGGATCTGCACGGTATGGCAACGCCCCTCGGACAGACGGCGCAGCATGCGGGTGAACAACGCGGCCGCCCGACCGCAGCCGATAGCCACCGCGGGCCATGGCGGCGAGAACAGTCTGCGTTGGGCGAATGGCAGCGCCAGTTGCGCACCCAGCATCAGGCGCGGCGCCAGCCATGACCATGGCGCCTGCGGTTCCAGAACCAGATGACGTACCGGCATTTGCAGGTATTCGGCCAGCGCCAGCGCCTGCCGCTGGTTGCCGGTAGCGGCATCGGTGATTGCCCAGCATTCGCCACGCAGCTTCATGCGGACAACGGACGCGGCATTGTTTCCCTGATCAACACAGTACGTTCCCCCGGAGCGTGATCTGTTGGCGTGTGCCCGCCTATACACTTGCAGGCTATGGCGCCATTGTCGGCGCGTCCATGCAGCAAAGGATACCCATGAGCGAGTTGCTTTCCGAGGTCGCCCTCGACCAGTTGTTCCGTAACGCCCGCACGTTCAATGCGTGGCTGCCAAAAGAAGTGAGCGACGAACAGCTGCACCAGCTCTACGAACTGGCCAAGTTCGGCCCGACCAGCGCGAATGCTTCGCCGATGCGGGTGGTGTTTGTGAAGTCGAGGGAAGCCAAGGCGAAGCTGGAGCCGTTCCTGTCCGAGGGCAACCGGGCGAAGACGATGGAGGCACCGGTGACCGCGATCATCGCCACCGATCATGAGTTTTACGAGCAGCTGCCGAAACTGTTCCCGCATGGCGATGCGCGTAGCTGGTTCGTCGGCAACCAGCCGCTGATCGATACCACCGCATTCCGCAATGCAACCTTGCAGGGCGCCTATGTATTGCTGGCGGCGCGGGCACTCGGTCTGGATTGCGGTCCGATGTCGGGCTACGACCAGGCCGGGGTGGACGCGGCATTCTTCGCCGGCACGCCGATCAAATCCAACTTCCTGATCAGCATCGGCTACGGCGATGCCAGCCGCAATCTGTTTCCGCGTAGCCCCCGGCTTGGCTTCGACGAAGCTTGCAAGATCGCCTGAACTATCACACTTCCACAATTACCCAGGAGTCACTGCCATGCGCGCCATCAAGCATCTCGTTCTTGCCGGTCTGCTCGCTACTGCCGGCTTTATCCAGGCCAGTCCGCTGCAGGCTGCGCCGGTCACCTACAAGCTCGATCCCAGCCATACGATGGTCCTGTTCAGCTGGAACCACTTCGGTTTCTCCAACCCCACGGCCGACCTGGGGCTGGGCGAGGGTACGCTGGTGTTCGACGAGCAGAATCCGGCCAAATCCAGTGTGGACATCAGCCTGCCGATGGCCGATCTCGACACCCACGTGCCCGCGCTGGACAAGCATCTGAAAGAGGCTGATTTCTTCGATGCCGACAAGTACCCGACGATCACTTTCAAAAGCACCACGGTGCTGCCGCTGGGCGCTAACAAGTTCAAGGTCACCGGTAACCTCACGGTGCATGGAGTGACCAAGCCGGTCGTACTTGATGCCACGCTCAACAAGGTCGGCCCGCATCCGATGAGCAAGGCGCAGTCGATCGGCTTCGATGCCACGGCCACCTTGAATCGCTCGGACTTCGGCGTGGCCGCCTATGTGCCGAACGTGAGTGACCAGATCACCATCCGCATCACCACCGAAGGCTCGGTGCCGAAGGTCGGCGCCGTAAAATAAGCGAGACGCAGACAGTTCGGAGATCGGTCTTGTGATACCTCTCCCGGCTGCTGGCGAACAGTTCGATGTCAAAAAAGCCGCGCCAGCGTATGGCGCGGCTTTTTTGACTGACCGGTAGCGGTCAGCTTGATTCCATGCCGGCTTCTTTCATCGATGCCAGTTTGCCGAATCGATGCGGCCGACTAGCTGTTTCGGTTGGTCGATGCTATCGGCATGACGTCATCGCCGGATGGCGGCGCTTGCTCCTGCCCGGCACAAGGCTGCACCCTGTTATCATGGGCGGCCTGATGTCCAGTCTGGAGTTTGTCCATGTCGGGTTCCCTTCCCGCGGCCGCATCGTTGGTGCCGGCAAATGCCGAAAATCGTTACGAAGTGACGCGCGCCGACATCCCGTTGTCCTGCCCGATGCCGGGTATGGAACTGTGGAATTCGCATCCCAAGGTGTATTTGCCGATCGTCGACGACGGTGGTGAATCAACCTGCGCCTACTGTGGCGCCCATTACGTGCTGCGCGACTGATCCGCTGATTTCGTTCGGGCGGTGCACGGCACCATTTTTGCTTTCCGCTTTAGTAATGAAAGCCTCCAGCCCAGAGCTCATGTCCAGCATTGTCGTACCTGCCAAGCTGCTGACGGTGGTGCAACTGATCCCTGCACTGCATTCGGGCGGTGCGGAGCGCTCGGCACTGGAGATCGCGCGTGCCCTAGTTCAGGCCGGCCATCGTTCAGTCGTGATTTCGGCCGGCGGCCGGCTGGTCGAGCAATTGCAGGCCGAGGGCAGCGAACACGTGATGCTCGACATGGGTCGCAAATCGCTGCGCACGTTGCTCCGACTCGGCGCCCTGCGGCGCCTGCTGCGCGACCTCAAGCCCGACATCGTGCATGCCCGCTCGCGGCTACCGGCATGGCTGGGCTGGTGGGCGCTCAGTGGGGTATCGCCGCGACCGCATTTTGTCACGACCGTGCATGGGCTCAATTCGCCCGGCCGTTACAGCGCGATCCTGCTGCGCGGCGAACGGGTGATTGCGGTCTCGCAGACCATGCGCGACTTCGTGCTCAGCCACTACAAGTGGCTGGAGCCGGCCAAGGTGAGGGTGATCCCGCGCGGTATCGATCCAGAGGCATTCCCCTACGGTCACCGGCCGGAGGACGCGTGGCAGAAAGCGTTTTTTGCCGAATATCCGACCCTGGCCGGTGCGCCCCTGCTCACCTTGCCGGCGCGTGGCACGCGTCTGAAGGGCCACCACGACGCCATCGAATTGCTGGCCGATCTCAAGCGCCGCGGCATCGAGGCGCGCCTGTTGTTGCTGGGCGTGGTCGAACCGGGCCGTGAAGCCTATCTGGCCGAGCTGAACGAGCTGGTCCGCGTGCGCGGGGTGACTTCCCAGGTCGTGCTGACGCCGCCGCGCAACGATATCCGCGACATCTATGCGATATCGGCCTTGATCCTGCAGTTGTCCAACAAGCCCGAATCGTTCGGCCGCACGGTGATCGAGGCATTGTCCCTGTGCCGGCCGGTGCTCGGTTACGCGCATGGCGGTGTCGGTGAATTGCTCGCCGAGTTGTATCCGGCCGGTCGGGTGCTGCCGGGTGATCGTGAACGGCTGGTCGAGCGGGCGGCCGAGCTGCTGCGCGTGGCACCGCCCATTTCGCCGTTGCAGAGTTACCGGCTGACGGACATGCAACAGGCCACGCTTGAGTTGTATGACGAGGTGGCTGCTCTCGCCTGAGCGATGTTTTGTGGTCGGGTGCGATGGCGCGCGCCTACAATGCCTGCTCGCCTTCGCATCGGTTAGCGCATGACTTTTTCCGGCACCACGCTCAAGGCCGCGCTGCGTTCGCCACTGCTGCCGTTCTGGCTGGTGATCGCCTTGCTGCCGTTCGGACGCAGCTCGGAGCTGGGTACCTTTCTATGTTTGCTCGGCACGGCCCTGCTGTTTGCGCGACAGCCGCAGGCGCTGCAGCAACATCCCGGCGCGCGCTTGCTGTTGTGGTTACTGGCGGCCTATATCGGCGCAGCGTTGTTGTCGGCGTTCGACTCGATCGTGCCAGGCAAGAGTCTGGGCACGGTGTTCGCGCTGCTGCGCTATGTGCCGTTGGGCTTGTATGCGTGCTTCGCGATCCGCCGTGACAGCAAGCTGCGGGCGCTGTACTTCGCCGTTGCGCTGGTACTGGCATGGTGGACCGCCGATGCGTGGCTGCAGATGCTGACCGGCTGGAGTCTGGGCGGTCATGCCGCGGTCGAGCGTATCTCCGGCATCTTCGGTGCCACCGATCCCAAGCTGGGGCCGACGCTGGCCGTACTGTCGCCGTTTGCACTGTGGGCCGCCAGGGCTCGCTGGAGGCTGCCGGGCTTGCTGCTCGCCTTCGTACTGATGCTCGGGCCGATCCTGTTGGCCGGTTCACGGGCAGCCTGGGTGTGTTACGCGCTGGTGGCGTTGGGATTCATTTGGCACGAGGCCAGGTCACCGCTCCGCTTTGTCGGGTTCTGCGCGATCACTGCGGTGCTGCTGGTGCTCGTCGCAGGCATGGCCTGGAAAACATCGGAGCGTTTTCATACCCGCATGGACCGCACACTGCTCGTGCTCAGCGGCACGGAGCAGTCCGTGGATACCGCGCTCAGCGGCAGGCTCGATATCTGGCATGCGAGTATCGGGATGATCGCAGCGCATCCCTTCAATGGAGTCGGTGTGCGCGGGTTTCGGTATGCGTACCCGCACTATGCGCCGGCCAATGACCACTTTCTGCTCGCCGAGTCTTGCGGGGAAGGCGAGGGTGCCTGTCATCCGCATCAACTGGTGCTGGAAGTTCTCACCGAAACCGGCGGCATCGGTTTGCTGCTCTGGTCAGTCGCGTTCGTGCTGGCCCTGCGCCACTGGCGCCGCGTTGGCGCACAGGCGCGCGCGCGCGCCTTTCCGGTCTCGCTGTCACTCGGCGTGCTGCTATTCCCCTTGAATACCCACTTGGCCTTTTATTCGGCATGGTGGGGACTTCTATTTGCATGGCTGCTGGGACTGTGGTGCGCTGCCATGTATGTCGAACCAACGCTTCAATCTGCTCAAGGGGTGGGCGCAGCAAAGCAGGCTGGCGACGATTGAGATCGGGAACACAGCGTCAATCTTGATGCAATGGATCCCGAGATGAAACGCAATTTATTGCGCAATCGACCAGTAAAGATAGCCCGCATGCAGGGCACCAGATAACGCAACCACTTGATGTTATGAGAAATTACAAATCGTGTTGATTAATGGATGAATGTGGACAAATACCATTGCGGACGGCGGCTCGCCGTTGCACACTCAACGGCAGAACATCGAAGCTTTTAGGCGAGTCTTTCGTTCGATGAAATCGCCATGCGGGGGGCATGCATTTTTGACAACAGTAGGGGGGAATCATCAACAGATTTATTGCACGCTGCAGTAGCTGCGTGGGCTTTGCTTGTCAGTCGTTCTGATACTTGACGACCGGCAAAATAACCTGGCTAGCAAGTAGGCGTGAGGTAAACCGGCACGAACGAAAATATCCGTCGATGCCATGTAGAGGGCGGGAATTCAACCCGCAGCGGGGGCGTAAGGTTCTGCACGCAAGGTGCTGTTCGCAAAGTGGATCCGGCAAATGCGCCATCAACTTTTTGACCAACTTACACGTAGGGAGCTTCAACCAATGAAACAAGGTTACTTCATTCTTAGCGCATCCATCGCAGCGGCACTCGCCAGCGCCCCGGCACTCGCACAGCCAGCGACAGCAGGCAATTCGGCCCTGGCCGGAATCAACACTTCGGAAGCATCGCGCGTCACGCAGACCGTCAACAATAACCTCGTGTCGACCGTCCAGAAATCGCATCTGCAATTCGTCAACAAGAAGGCCGCTGCCAGCCGGTTGGCCGACTCGGCTCCGATGAACCACTTGCAGCTCATCCTCAAGCGCAGCCCGGCGCGGGAAGCCGCACTTGAGAGCCTGATTGCCGATCAGCACAATCCCAAGTCGGCCAGATTCCATCAGTGGCTGAACCCGCAGCAGTTCGGCGACGCCTTCGGTGTAACGGACAGCGACATCGCCGCCTCGAAGGCCTGGCTGGTGTCGCAGGGCTTCAAGGTCAACAACGTCTACCCGAACAAGATGCAGATCGACTTCAGCGGCAACGCTGGTCTGGTTAACCATGCGTTCCACACGCAGGAAAACCACTACAAGATGAAGGACGGCAGCCTGCATGTGGCCAATGCCGGCGACATCAGCATCCCGTCCGCCCTGAAGGCAGTCGTCACCGGTGTTGCCGGACTGAACGATTTCCATCCGGAAGCGCTGAACAAGTCGAAGATCGCCAAGTACGATGCCTCGAAGGGTCTGTTCAGCGTCGCGTCGCCCGCCGCCAAGGCAGGCCACAAGACCGGCCAAGCGATCAATTTCACCAATGGTGCGCGTGGCCTGGTGCCGAACGATCTGGCCACCATGTACAACGTCAAGACGCTGCGCGACAACGGCGTCACCGGCGTGGGCGTCACGATCGCGGTGATCGAAGCCGGCAGCATGAATCCGGCTGACTGGACCAACTTCAACACCCAGTTCAACCTGACCCGTTTCGGTGGCACCTTCACGCAGATGCAGCCCGCTGGCCCGGCCGATTGCACCGATCCGGGTGCGGGCGACGATGGCGAGACCCTGCTGGATGCCGAGTGGTCCACGGCGATGGCGCCGAGCGCCAACATCGTGGTCGCCAGCTGCAGCTCCACTGTTACTAACTTCTTCGGCGGCGTCTACGCGGCCGGCACCAACCTGATCAATGCACCGGACGGGAGCCGTCCGAACATCATCAGCGCCAGCTATGGTTTTGGTGAGCAGTTCACCGACACGGCCAGCAAGACCGCGATCGATCTGATGTGGGCGCAGGCCGATGCCGAAGGCATTTCGGTGTTCGTCTCCACCGGCGATTCCGGTTCCAACCCGAGCTTCAACGGCAGCCTGATCAACGGCTATTACGGCAACACTGCGGTGGACGCCAACTCGTTCGCGACCTCGCCGAACGTCACCGGCGTAGGCGGCACCGACACGGCCGACGTGCTTGACGGCACTACCAGCAAGTACTTCGCGCCGCAGCACAGCGTGGTCGGCGGCTCGGCTCTGTCGTATGTGCCGGAGATCCCGTGGAACCAGTCCTGCGGCAACGGCGTGGCTGCCAAGTCGCTCGGCTACAACCGCGTCATCGGCTTTTGTAACGCGGATGCGCGCGGCGATATCACCACAGACAGTCCGGGCTTCCAGTCCGAAGCCGGCAGCGGCGGTCCGTCCTCGGTGGTGCGCAAGCCGGCATGGCAGCGTCAGGTGTTCAATGCGGCGAAGGATCAGTCGCGCGATCTGCCGGACGTCTCGCTGTTTGCCGGCTCCTACGGCGGCAAGACTTGGGTGATCACCTGCACGGAAGCGTATCCGTGCAATCCGGGTTTCACCGGTTTGATCTCGGTCAGCGGCGGCACCTCGTTGTCTTCGCCGATGTTCGCCGGTATCCAGGCACTGATCGATCAAGGCTTGTCAGCGCGTGGCCTGCCGCTCAATCAGGGTAACGCAGCACCGACCCTGTATGCCTTGGCCGCAAACGAGTACGGCGGCGCAACAGGCCCGTCACCGGCAAGCCTGGCTACCTGCAATTCCGACAACGGAGCTACCGGTACCGACAACTGCGTGTTCCACAATGTGACGCGTGGATCCATTTCCAGTAACTGCTACGATGTCCAGCCGTTCTTCAGCACGCCGAATTGCTATTACTACACCTCGATAGATGAGGGTGGCGGTATAACGGTAGATGTTGGTCTCACCACCATTGATGCGAATCCCACCGACTACACCGTCGACAACAAGGCCTTCACCGCTCGTCCGGGCTGGAGCTTTGCTTCGGGTCTCGGTTCAGTGAATGCGAAGAATCTGCTGATCGCCTGGCGTGCTTTTGTGGGTGCCCCACCGGCGGCACCGGCGCCGTAGTCACGAAGTAACAGAACTAAGTAACAGAGCTCTGTTCAAAAGTAGCGAGAGCTGTTTTTGTGTAACTAGTCACCCTGGCGGCGCAATGCCGCCAGGGTTTTTTTATGGGCTGCTCCGACAGGACGGGCAACGAAACGCAATTTCCGGATAGCGGTCATCTGCCTGGATTGCTGCTTGGTCATGCCGGTGGAAGCCTGATCACCAAAGGCAGTTGGTTTGTCCAGGCCAGCCCAGGCGCTTTCCGGTTCCGATCAGCGCTGAGCAAATATCACTCAATCGTGAAGCGCATGGCTCGCAGCTCTGAGAGCCACCTTCAACGATTTCCGTTTCCGATTCGCAAAGCAGCGGCGAGCCCTACCTGTGTCGCAGAAATTGGCGTGACAGGCGGTTTCGAATGGTTATGCGGCGCCAGTCTGGAAGCAGCCATCAAGGCCGTAATTTATTGCGTTACCCGCGCATTTCCGGGCTGCGTGGTTCGCCAAGCGCGTAACCAGTTGATTTGAAGGCTGCAACGAAATTCTGTTCATCTTCAGTAAATGCTGTTGCGAATGGCGGCGCGGGATTGCACACTCAGTCACCATTCGCGTTGACTCGAGTTTGTAGGGGACTCACGTTTTTTGGCTTGGCATACGAACAATCACTGGCGCAGCCGATGTATGCGATGCCAGTCATCTCGAATGGTGCAGAAAAGGCAACTGAATGGGGCGGTAGCCTGAAACAGGGGATGCAAGCAGCAATGTCGTAAGTGTTATTCGCA